>NZ_JMCB01000021.1 GCF_000737315.1 Hyalangium minutum | reverse complement strand
TCAGGAGTAATACCCAGCTTGGCGAACTGGTCCTTGATGCCCTGGGGGACCTTGTCGAGCAGCTTCTGGCCGAGCTTGGCGGCCAGCTCAGGCGAGGTCTCCACGGCCTTCTGGAAGTCAGTCAGGGCGCCCTTCACGTCGCCCGACTGGAGCTTCTCGAAGGCATCCATGATGGCCGGAGCGGCCTTGCCAGCGGCGACCAGGTCCTCAGGGGTGAGGCCGGCCTTCTCCAGCTGAGCCTTGATGCCCGGGTCGTTGCCGATGGCAGTGAGAGCGGCGTCACGGGCCTTGTCGTTGCGCAGCAGGTCCTTGATGGCGCTGGTGTCACCACCGACGAGCTTCTCGAGCGAGCCCTGCAGGTCCTTGTTGGAGACAAGCTCCTTGAGGAACGCATCGTTGGTGAGCAGGGACTTGGCAGCGCCGAGGCTGTCGGGCAGCTGGTTGGCCAGACCCTTGAGGGCCTGAGTCGCCAGCTCCGGAGCGGCGGCCGCCGCGTCCTTGATGGCGCTGTAGGCACCCTTCCAGTCACCCTTCGAAGCAGCGTCCGCGGCCTCATAGAGCTTGGGCAGAGCGGCGCCCGACTTCTGGAGCGTCTCGGGAGTGATACCCAGCTTGGCGAACTGGTCCTTGATGCCCTGGGGGACCTTGTCGAGCAGCTTCTGGCCCAGCTTGGCGGCCAGCTCGGGCGAGGTCTCCACGGCCTTCTGGAAGTCAGTCAGGGCGCCCTTCACGTCGCCCGACTGGAGCTTCTCGAAGGCATCCATGATGGCCGGAGCGGCCTTGCCCGCGGCGACCAGGTCCTGCGGCGTCAGGCCGATCTTCTCCAGCTGAGCCTTGATGCCCGGATCATTGCCGATGGCGGTGAGCGCGGCGTCGCGAGCCTTGTCGTTGCGCAGCAGGTCCTTGATGGCGCTGGTGTCGCCACCGACGAGCTTCTCGAGCGAGCCCTGCAGGTCCTTGTTGGAGACGAGCTCCTTGAGGAACGCATCGTTGGTGAGCAGGGACTTGGCAGCGCCAAGGCTGTCCGGGAGCTGCTTGGCCAGACCCTTGAGAGCCTGGGTCGCGACATCCGGAGCAGCAGCGGCGGCATCCTTGAGGGCGCTGTAGGCACCCTTCCAGTCACCCTTGGACGCCGCATCCGCCGCGTCATAGAGCTTGGGCAGAGCCGCGCCGGCCTTCTGCAGGGCCTCGGGGGTGATGCCGAGCTTGGCGAACTGGTCCTTGATGCCCTGGGGCACCTTATCGAGCAGCTTCTGGCCCAGCTTGGCGGACAGATCCGGAGAAGCCTCCACGGCCTTCTGGAAGTCCGTGAGGGCGCCCTTCACATCGCCCGCCTGGAGCTTCTCGAAGGCGTCCCAGAGCTTCGGAGCAGCCTTGCCCGCCTGGACGAGGTCCTGCGGCGTCAGGCCGATCTTCTCGAGCTGCGCCTTGACGCCCGGATCATTGCCCAGTGCGGTGAGCGCGGCGTCGCGGGCCTTGTCGTTGCCCAGCAGCCCGCGCAGGCCCTCCATGCGCGTGGAGTCATTGAAGAGCTTGCCGACCTGATCATGCAGGTCCTTGTTGGTGGCGAGCTCCTTCACGAACGCGTCGTCGGTGAGCAGCGACTTGACGGCCCCAAGGCTGTCGGGGAGCTGCTTGGCCAGACCCTTGATGGCCTGCTGCACCACCTCGGGCGCGGCACCCGCGGCCTGCTTGAGGCTGTCGAAGGACTTCTGCCACTCGCCCTTCGCGGCCGCATCGGCGGCGTCATAGAGGTGGGGGAGGGCGTCGCCGGACTTCTGCAGGGCCTCGGGGGTGATGCCGAGCTTGGCGAACTGGTCCTTGATGCCCTGGGGCACCTTGTCGAGCAGCTTCTGGCCCAGCTTGGCGGCCAGATCCGGAGCGGCCTCCACGGCCTTCTGGAAGTCCGTGAGGGCGCCCTTCACATCGCCCGCCTGGAGCTTCTCGAAGGACTCGATCAGCTTCGGAGCGGCCTTGCCCGCCTGGACGAGGTCCTCAGGCGTGAGGCCAATCTTCTCCAGCTGCGCCTGGACGCCCGGGTCCTTGCCCAGCGCGGTGAGCGTGGCGTCACGGAGCTTGTCATTGCCGACCAGCTCACGCACGGCACCCAGGTCCGTGGGGTTCTTGATGAGCTTACCCACGGAGGAGTGGAGCGCGCTGTTGTTCACCAACTCCTGCACGAGCGCCTTGTCCGTGAGCAGCGTCTTGGCGACGCCGTCCGGCAGGTTCTGCGCCAGCCCGCGCACGGCCTTCTCGGCGATCTTCGGCGACGAGGTGGCCGCGTCCTTCAGGTGCCCGAGCGCCTCCTCGTAGTTGCCCTTCACCGCGGCCTGCGCGGCCTTCTCCAGGTGCGGCGCGGCGTTGTTGCCGGCCATCACCACGTCCTCGGCCGTCAGGCCCAGCTTCTCCAGCGCGCCCGCCTGGGCATGCTCAGTGGCTTCCGTCTTCTCGGGCGCCGTGGTGGAGCCGAGCATCGCCTGCTGCTGGCTGCGCTGGCTGGACGAGCTCGTCTGGGTCTCGAAGCCGTCCGACTTCGGCTTCACCTGGTTGGGCTTGACCTGGTTCTTCGCCGTCTTGGTGCCCGTCTGCTGCGCCTGGGCACCCTCGGCCTTCGGAGGATCCTTCGGCTTCGGTTGGACCTTGGGCTCATCGCGATCATTCGCCCGGTTGGAAGAACCACCACCACCGACGTTGCTGACAGACATGACGTACCTCGTGAAGACAGGAGCTCCCGGTTCGGCTCACCGGGGCGGGAGGTGGCAGCACCTCCCCTTGTGGGGGTTATCGCCCGGAGAGAATTCCAGTTGCCTAAGAAGGTTTCTCCCCGTGAGGAGTCCAAAGAGACCCCCTTGGCACGGATCATTTTTCCGCGTTGGCCTTGATGGCCTTGTTCACTTCCTCGATGGCCTTCTCGGTGAGCTGGACGGCTTGGTCGCGGCTGGCGGTGGCCTTGTCCTTCACCTCGGCGCGCTTGAGCGCGTTGAGCGCGTAGCGCAGGTACGTGAGCCCGTCCTCGATCTTCGGAGGGCTGGCGGCATAGGCAGCGTGGCTGAGCGCACCGAGGACGAACGCAGTAGCAACGGCGAGAGCTGTGCGGCGCATGGGGGTTCTCCGGTCCGGCAAGAGCAGAGGGGAGCGAATGGGTCCGCAGCGTAGTGGTTTCGCGGGAAAAACACGATGGGGCTGTATCTCGGAGCCTGCCGCTCTGGAGTGGAAGCAGGGGACCACGGCACTTTCGAGTCTTCCGCGCTCATGGTGTGCGGTGGCCCCTTTGGAGGACGGTCCTGCTCGGAGCGCGTGTCCGGAATCGGGTGTCGGCTGCCACCCACCTGGGGTGGGTCGCTACCTCGATTTGCGCTCTGGACGTGAGCAGCCAACCTCCTGAGAACATTCATTTTTTGTGACCGGTGAGGACCTCCCAGTTTTCTCTCCGCGGGCGCTCAATGGCTCCAGCAACCCGGCGTGAACTCGAGGAGGAAACCATGCGCATCAACGAGACCTGGAAGGTGCTGATCAGCACGCTTGGACTGTCCCTGGTGGGCTGTGGCGGTGCGGCCCTGGAGGGAGAGGAGCTGCTGGCGCGGAAGGGCCAGTCGCTGGACGGAGCGGTGACGGTGACGCTCAACGGCGCCGCGGAGCTGACGCTGGAGTGCGGCGTGGACTCTTGGAGCGACCCGGGGGCCACCGCGACGGATGCGGAGGGCAACCCGCTGCCGGTGATCACCTACAACTCGGGCAATGACGAGTACGGCCCAGGTCCCAACGCCAGCGCCGAGGGCATCTACTACGTGCAGTACGCGGCGCACGACGAAGCTTGGAACTCGGCGGACGTCATCCGCACGGTGAATGTGCAGGACACGCAGACGCCGACGCTGACGCTCAATGGGGACGCGGACATCACGCACGCGTGCGGCACGAACTTCGAGGATCCGGGCTTCACGGCGTCGGACGTGTGCTACGGGGATCTCACGAGCGAGGTGGTGCAGACGGGCTACGTGAACGGCTGGGTCGAGGGCACCTACACGCTGCTGTACGAGCTCTCGGATGGAGCGGGCCACACGGCGCCGGCGCTGACGCGCACGGTGAACGTGGTGGACTGCCCCTGGAACCGCTAGCGAAACCGCTTCCTCGCGGGGGGAGAGCGGGTAAGGTGCCGCGCACACACGCTCTACCCTTGGAGTTGTTCTCGAATGAAAGCCCTCGTTGCGGCCCTGGCGTTCGTCCCTGCTCTGGCACTCGCCCAGCAGCAGGACTTCTCGAAGGTCGAGGTGAAGTCGGCACCCGTCGCTGGCAACGTGCACATGCTCACGGGCGAAGGTGGCAACATCGCGGCGTCGGTGGGCCCGGACGGCATCCTGATCGTGGATGACCAGTTCCAGCCGCTCGCGGAGAAGATCAAGGCGGCCCTCGCCAAGCTGAACAAGGGGAAGCTGCAGTACGTGCTCAACACGCACTGGCACTTCGACCACACGGGCGGCAACACCACCTTTGGCAAGGAGGCCCGTATCGTGGCGCAGGATCAGGTGCGCGTGCGCCTGGCCAACGACCAGAAGATCTTCGGCAACCCGGTGCCGGCGCTGCCCAAGGAGGGACTGCCCGTCATCACCTATGACAACGCGATGTCCCTCTTCTTCAACGGCGAGGAGATCCGCCTGACGCACTACCCGGCGGGGCACACGGACGGAGACACGGTGGTGTACTTCACCGGCTCCAACGTGATGCACACGGGCGATCAGTTCGTCGTGGACACGTTCCCGTTCTTCGACATGGAGAACGGCGGCACCCCGGACGGCTACCTGGCCAACCTGGAGAAGATCGTCCAGAGCCTGCCGCCGGGCGTGAAGATCATCCCGGGCCATGGGCCGATGGCGGCCAAGGAGGACATGGAACGCGCGCTGGCCATGCTGAAGGAGACGACGTCCATCGTCCGCGCCAAGCGTGATGCGGGCAAGACGCTGGAGCAGGTGAAGGCCGAGGGCCTGCCGGAGAAGTACAAGAGCTGGGGCAACTTCTTCATCAAGGAGCCCGTGTACCTGGAGATGCTCTACAAGGGGCTGGCGCCGACGAAGAAGGCCGCCGCGCCCGCTACGCCCGCCAAGCCGGCGGCTCCGAAGAAGTAGGCCTCTTCCGGGCTCCTCACGGGCCATGGAGTCTCGCGCGGGCGCTTTGTTACGCTGCGGTGCGTGAGCACCCGGACCCAGGTTGACTCAGGCCGCTCGCAGCGCGACGAGCTGGAGCGGCTCCAGGAGGAACTGCGCGAGACCCGTTGCCAGCGGGAGACCCTGCCCCGGGAGAACGCCGAGCTGGCCGAGCAGGTGGATCGGCTGGAGCAGGAGGTCCGCTGGCTGAGCCGGATGGCCGAGGTGGCCCAGGCCGAGGCCGAGCGCCCTGCCTCTTCCCTGCCGGATCAGCTGGTGTTGCCCTTCCGCGCCACGCCCTCGCGGCGGACCGCCTACGGGCGGCTGCGCTACGCCCTGAAGATGCTGCCCTCGAGCGTGGCGATCTTCCTCTACTTCGGCAGCTCGGTGATCGGCTCGCTGCATCGCCTCGCCACGTACGGCGGCTTGCTGCTGCTGTGCCTGGCGCTCCTCTACGTCCTCCAGGGGCCGGAAGATGATGACGACGTGCAGTCCGCCTGGGGCTTTGACGAGGAGGGGCTCTCGCTGGAGGGGACGGAGGCGCTGAAGGGCAAGATCCTCTACTCGGAGATCCAGAGTGTGGAGGTCCGCCAGGGGTGGCTGCAGAGACTGTTTGGGTTCGGCTCTGTGCGCATCATCTGGAAGCCTGGCGTGCCGACGTCCATTGGGAAGGCCGTGAACTATCCGAACCGTACCGTGGACATCGACATGCTCGATGATCCGCGGCGGCTCGCCGAGTGGCTCCGGGAGCGGGCCCGCCTTCCGAAGGAGGCTGCGCATGTCGGGTGAGCGCTTTATCGACCCCGAGGTCTCCCAGGCCATCGAGCAGATCGAGGACACGCTGAATGCCGAGCGGCGCGCGCTGGGGCCGCTGCCGGGGGAGAACGCCGGGCTTCGGGAGAAGATTCAGCGGCTGACGGCCGAGCGGGACCGGCTGCGCGGTGAGCTGGAGAGGCTGAGGGAGGGACGGCCGCAGAGATTGCCTCGGCTCCCCGAGGTGTTGGCCCCGCCTCTGCGGATCCTGCCGCATGTGTCGATGCGGCGCCGGTTGCGGGAGGCCCTGCCGTTCCTGACGCCGTTGGGAGTTCTGGCGCTGTTCGGAAGGGAGCAGCTTGGCGTGTGGGCGCTGATCTTCCTCGGGGTGTTCGTGGCGTGGGGCGTGGCGCGCTTCGCGGATATCTCCCGCTCGAGGGATGGGTGGGACCTGAAGGAAGACGGGTTCGAGGCGAGCGGAGAAGGAGAGCCGAGCTTCGTGCGGTACTCGGAGATCTCCCAGGTGGAGGTCGAGATCACAGCCTCCCAGCGTCGGCGCGGCGTGAGCACGGTGCACGTGAGGAGCGAGCAGAAGGAGGAAGAGCGTTCCTTGAAGCTGCTGACGCTCAAGGATGTCCCCGAGGCTGAGCGCCTCGCGGCCTGGCTCCAAGCCAAGCGCCTGGAGCGGAAGGAGGAGTTGGGGTGAAGGCCTGTGGCTGAGGGGAGGGCGGCCGGGCGTCTCCTGCCGGGCGCAAGCGCGGGGGATTGGCTAACGTGCCGCGTGTCCATGCGTCGAGCCGCTGTCGCCCTCCTGGCGCTTCTTGTCACCGGATGCCGGGATGACCGTCTGGTGTCCGCGCTCCCACCGGGGTTGCGCGTGGACACCTATGCGCAGCGGTCCGCCTCGAAGGTGGACGTGCTGTGGGTGGTGGACAACTCGGGCTCGATGGCGCCGAGGCAGGAGAACCTCGCGCGCAACTTCCAGGCGTTCATTCGCCTGTTCCGGCAGGGGAGCATCGACTTCCGGCTCGCCGTCACGACGACGGACATCTTCGCGCGGCCCGGTGAGCTGGTGGGCACGCCCGCGCTGCTGGCGCCGGACACGCCGGATCTGGAGAGCGCCTTCGCCCGGAATGTGCGGGTGGGCACTTCGGGCAGCGCGTACGAGGCGGGACTGGAGGCCGCGCGGCTGGTGCTGGAGCGGCAGGCGGAGGAGGGAGCACCGTGGAAGGCGGCGCTCGCCACATGCGAGGCCGGGTGTGACACCGAGGCCTGCCACGAGGACTGTGCCGTGCGCTACCCCGTGCCGTTCCTGCGCCCGGGAGCGTTCCTGTACCTCGTCTTCGTCACGGATGAGGAGGACCGCTCGCCCTATGAGCTGCGCGCGTACTGGCGGGCGTTCGAGCAAGCTCAGGGCGTCGGCAATGACGGCACGGTGGTGGCCTCCGCCATCATGGGGGATGTGCCCACGAATGCCTGCGGAGCGACGCCGGGCAGCCGCTATCAGGAGCTGGCGAGACTGACAGGCGGAGAAGTGGGGAGCATCTGCGACGCCGAGTTTGCGGACACGCTGCGAGCGCTGGCGACGAGTGCGGTGGGGCTGCGACGGACGTTCGTGCTGTCGCACACCCCGGATCCGGAGACGATCGAGGTCCACGTTCGCTACCCGTGCGGAGTCTCGGCGGAAGCGGTGGCGGACTGCGAGGCCGTGGATCGCACAGCCTGTGAGGGCCAGCCTGCAGAGGCCTTGGGGACGGTATGCACACCTCGGCGCGAGGGCCAGGACGGGTGGCGCTACGAGGCGGAGCGGGGAGCAGTCTTCTTCGCGGGCCGCTCCGTGCCCGGCCTCGGCGCACGCGTGGAGGTGAGGTACTTCGAGGAGGGCACGCGGTGAGGGGGGGGGCGCTTGGACTTGCGCTGCTGTGTGCCGCATGTGGCGGCGATGTGGCGCAGCAGGTGCGGCCCCGGCTGGTGGCTCCTCCGGCAACACTGGAGCTGGGCACGGTGCCCGTGCTCCGAGAGGCAACGGGAGAGGTGCCCCTCGTCAACGCGGGACGCGCGGGGCTGCGAGTGTACGGCGTCCGCATTCAGGAGGCGGACGCGCCGTTCCGAGTGCTCTCGGTGCCGGAGAGCGTGAGTGCGGGGAGCGAGGAGGGGGTCCGGGTGGCGTTCGTGCCACCCACAGAGGCGGTGTACCGGGCCACGTTGGTGGTGGAAACGGACGACATGGAGCGCGGGGTGGTGGAGGTTGCGCTCACAGGGGAGGGGCGGACAGCGGCGGCATTGGAGCTGGAGCCAGCCGTGCTCGACTTTGGCCGCGTCCCCGAGGGACAGGCTGTGGCCCGCGCGTTCTCGCTCGGCGCAAGAGGCACGGCGGATCTGGTGCTGGAGGATCTCCGCCTTGCCCTGGGCACGAGTGAAGCCTTCAGTCTCGTGGGCTCGGTGCGGACACCTGCGGTGATAGAGCAGGGAAGCGACGTGCAACTCACCGTGCGCTGCGCGGCGCCTGTGGGAGCTTCGGGAGCCTTGGGCGGTGCGGTGCTGCTGCGAACCACGGCACCGGGGCGGCGTGAGGCCACGGTGGAGCTGCGAGGCTCGGTGAACCGGGCGCCCGTGCCCGTGGTGGTGCCGCTGGACACGAGCGAGCCGGGACAGCAGGTGGTGCTCGATGGGACGGGCTCGATGGATCCGGATGGGGACACGCCGCTGACGTACCAATGGGTGTTGCGCTCGCGGCCCGTGGGGGCACAGGCGTTCATCGCGGAGCCGGCGGCCGCGCGCACGGTGCTGCGGTTGGATGCGGCGGTACCGGGTGAATATGAGGTGGAGCTGCATGTAACGGATGCGGCAGGGGCTCGGAGTGTGGCACCCGCCCGGGCGAAGGTGGTGGCGGCGCCCGCTCAACAGCTCCTGGTGGAGATGTTCTGGGACAACGCGGTGACGGATCTGGATCTCCACGTGCTGAGGGACGCGGGAGCGGCGCTCGGGAGCATCCCGGACGACTGCCACTATGCGAACCCTCGTCCCGACTGGGGCACGCTGGGAGTGGCTCAGGATGATCCGGAGCTGCTGCGGGATGCGCTCACGGGATATGGGCCGGAGGTGTTCGGCTACGGAGAGCCGGCCCCTGGGAGCTACCGGCTGGCGGTGGTCTTCGCCCGGGAGAACGGGGCTGTGGATCCTCGAAGCACGGCGACCGTGCGCGTGTACGAGCGCGGAGTGTTGAAGGGGGAGTTCCGGCGAATGCTCTCGCATCAAGGGGATGCGTGGAGCGTGGCAGACGTGAGCTGGCCCGCAGGCGTCATCACGGAGGTGCCGTGACCCTGGCCTCTGTTGCCGTGCGAGCGCTCTCTCTCGGACTGATCGTGCTCGCCTGGGGAGCCTGCTCGGAGTCAAAGCCCTCGCCACGGCCCGATGCCGGAGTTCATCCTCAGGCCTGCGAGCGGCGAGAGGACTGCCCGGGAGGGCAAGTCTGCGCGCAAGAAGGGGTCTGCGGCTCGTGCGAGTCGAACGGCCAGTGTCGGCTGACGGAGCGATGTGACGCGGAGGCTCGCGTCTGCTCCTGGCGCGAGGGCTGGGGCGGGGACTGCGCGCGCAACGAGGAGTGCGCTCTGGGCGCCTGGTGTCATCAGGGCCAGTGCCTGCCACGGATCGCCGTCAGCCTTTGTCCCTCGGGGACGAAAGACGAGTGCCCCACGGGACAGCGGTGCAACCTTGGGAATCTCGTGTGCGAAGAGGACCTCGGCTGTCTCGAGGACGCGGACTGCGGCGCCAGCGAGATCTGCAACACGGGGCTGCATGCCTGTGTCCCTCGCTGCACAGAAGCGAACGGCTCGCTCGTCTGCGCCCCGGGCGAACGCTGTGCCGGGAGCCGCTGTGTCCAGTGCGTCGAGAGCGCGGAGTGTGGGCCCGGGTTCCTGTGTGATGCCGCGGGCCGCTGCGCGGTGACGCCTCGTTGCTACTCGGATCGGGACTGCCGGGTCCCGCTGTCCTGTCATGTGCCGACGGGAGCTTGCCTGGAGCGTCCTCCGCCCTGCACCTCCGATGAGACTTGTTCCGCGAGCCAGCGCTGTGACATCGGCACGGGGACCTGTGTGCCCCGGGCCTGCCAGGCGGATGCGCTGGAGCCGAATGACTCACCTTCGGTGGCCTTCCCGGTGAGCGCGAGCCAGTACCTCGAGCTGACCCTGTGCGCGGGGGATGTGGACCACTTCGCGATGGCACTGGAGAGAGGAGATCAGCTGGGAGTGAACGTCGAGGGAGATCCCCTCGCGGAGTCCTCCTTCTCCACGGTCATCTTGGACGCAGGGGGACGGGTGCTGTCCTCGGGGCGCATGCTTGCCTCTTTCGTCGCGGCGCTTCCGGGCACATACGTGGTCCGGGTTTCCACGCTGGCTCCCGCGCAGCACTACGATGTCGGCTTCTTCCTCTCGCGCGGCACGCCCTGTGACGATGACGGGCAAGAGCCCAACGATACTCCCTCGACGGCGAAGCCTTACGCTTCGGGGACAGTGGTGGAGGGTGTCATCTGTCCCCAGGACATGGACCACTTCACGCTGTCGGTGCCTGCGGGGCGCGGGGTGAGGGCCACTTTGTCGAACTACTCGGCTGCAAGTGGGCTGTTGCGTCTGTGCCTGTTCGAGGGCTCCACGGAGCTGGGCTGCTCGGAGGACCCATCGGGTGCAGTCGTCGCACTTCCGGCGGGGGCCGTGGGAGGCAAGACCCTCACCGCCCGAGTCTCGGGAGACGATGCCCGCGCGACGAACGGCTACACCTTCCAGGTGGAGTTCCCATGAGCGGACGTGCACGCCTGAGCGTCGTGCTCTTGTGCCTGCTCGCCGCCTGCGGTGGAGAGCGCCGGCCGAGTGTGGATGGCGGAGTTTCCGACGACGCAGGGACTCCTGGGCCTGCGGATGCAGGTCGGCCGGACGCGGGGCCCACGGATGGAGGAACGGATGCGGGAGTGCCGCCTCCGCCTCGAATCCTCGGAGCTCTGCCTGCGCGCGGAGAGAGCGGCGGAGGGACGTGGATCACGGTAAGGGGCAGTGGGTACCTGCTCGGAGTGGCGAGCAGCACCACGGAAGCCGCGAAGCGCACGGTGCTCAAGGTCGGTGGAGTTCCGGTGCGGGACTTCCAGATCATCGACGACACCTTGCTCGAGCTGCGCACACCTCCCGGTCCAGCAGGGTCCGCGGGCATCACCTTGGAGAATCCCCGAGGGCTTGCGGTCTGCGATGGCTGCTTCACGTGGTTCGAGCCACTCACCTTGCGCACGGTCTCTCCCGAGAGCGGGCCACTGGCGGGAGGCAACACCGTCACGTTGATGGGCTCCGGCTTTACGGATGAGACACGGGTGCTCTTCGGTGTCTTTACGAGTCCCACGGTGACGCGCCTCTCTTCCACGGAGCTGCGCGCCGTGGTCCCGAGGGGCCGCGCAGCGGACAGCGTGGAGGTCCGCATCTTCGGAGGAGGTGAAGGAGGCGCCCTGCGCCGGGCCTATCGCTACAGCGAGGATCTGCGCATCACGGATGTGGCTCCACTGACGGGACCTCTCGCAGGAGGGACCTCGGTGGTGCTCTCGGGTCAGGGATTCGGCGGGGCCACGGACGTGCTCTTCGGAGGTGTTCCCGCCGCCGCCTTTACCGTGGAGAGTCCGACGCGCATCACAGCCACCACGCCTCCTGGCACGACGTTAGGTGCAGTAGAGGTGCGCATCGTCACACCGAGAGATTCTTGGTCAGCTCGCAGTGGCTTCACCTATGTCGATGCCGCTGGGCCCTTCGCGCTCTATGGAGTCTTTCCGCACGTAGGCGCGCGGCCGGATGGCACGGTGACGTTGACGGGGCAGGGGCTGGATGCACCAGGACTGTCTGTGAGCTTCGGTGGCCAGCCCGTAGCCGGGGTCCCCGGTGCCGTGAACTTCACCACCGTTGGGGTCACTGTCCCCGTACGAGGAACTCTGCCGCGCATCGTGACGGTGACCGCAGCCCAGGGCACAGCGAGCGCGAGCCTCCAAGATGGGTACACCTTCAAGCTCGCCTTGACCTCTGTGGTCCCCTCGATCGGACCGCTCGCAGGCGGGACAGACGTGCTCCTCGAAGGGGCTCAACTTCCCTCTGATGCCAGGGTATCGGTCAGCGCGCAGGCGGCTCTGTCCACCTCTGTCGAGGGTGAGTCTCGGCTCCACTTCACTACCCCTCCAGGGGCAAGTGGTCCTGCAAATGACCTCCATGTCCAAGCCGCGAGTGACCCAGAGAACGAGGCCGTGCTGCCCGAGGTCTTCCGTTACGAGGCTCCGCTCCTGCTCGGCCAGGTCGAGCCTGCGCAAGGAGCCATCGCGGGGGGCACCCTCGTCACACTCCGAGGCGACGGCCTGGAGGAGGGCACCACGGTCACCTTTGGAGGCGAGCCCGCGCGAGACGTGCAGCGGGTGGATGCCCACACACTCACCTGCCGCACGCCGCCTGCGAGCCTGGGTTCCGTGGAAGTCGCCGTGATGCGAGGAAGCTCTCGGGCCGCACTGCCCCAGGGCTTCACCTTCTTCGACCCGCGTGGCCCTGGTGGACTGTCGGGTGCGCCATTCACCGGGACGCTCAACGTCACGGTGCTGAACTCCTCGTTTGGCTCCTATGGTGCACCGGTGTCTGGGGCGAAGGTGATGCTCGGCACGGATTCGGCGACACCCTTTCAAGGAAGCACGGACGCGCGGGGACAGCTGACGTTCTCGGACACGCGGCTCGCTGGAGCGCAGATGGTGACGGCCTATAAGGAGGGCTACGACGCCGTCACCGTCACTGACATTCGAGCGGAGAACCTGACGGTCTTCCTCCGCCGCATCGGGAGCGAAGCCAACCCCGGCGATCCGCCGCTTCCTCCCTCGGCGGTCATCACAGGACGGGTGCGTGGGTTCAAGCCTCCCCGGCCACTCGGGTCCGACGAGGAACTGGAAGCGCGCGTCTTCGTTGCCCAGTCGAGCCCCGCAGGAGGCCCACCCTTCGGAGGCGTGGGAGACCGGACCCAGGACACGTGGAAGCTGCGCGTGGATGGCGGCGCCTTCCGAGTCCACGCCCAGCCAGGGCTGCGAGCCGTCTACGCGGTGCTGGGAGTGGTGAGGGACACGGAGTTCGAGCCATATCTGCTGGGCATCCACCGAGGCATTGCTGCCTCCAGCACCCGGGTGGCGGAAGGCAGGGACGTGGTGCTCGACATGCACCTGGATGTCACCGCGCCACTCACCGCCGAGGGCCCTGTGCGCGTGGGCGGAGTTCCCGCGCTGCATGAGGTCTACGCATGGCTGGAGCTGGGCTCGGAAGGGTTCGTCCCGCACCCGTCCAATTGGGGCACGGGGACGCGGCTCTCCTCGGCTGTGACAGGCTCCGGGCCGCAGCTCACGTTCCCGTTCTTCCCTCGGCTCGATGGGTCGAGCTTTCTCTTCCTCGACTTGCTTCGAGGCACCACCGCATACCCGCAGAGCCTGCTCTACCACCGGCAGTCAGGTGCTCTGTCCCAAGGGGTGACGTTGGGACCCGTGTTGCCACTTCCCACCTTCACCACACCCGCTCAGGGCGGTCGCTTCGAAGGTCAGCTGGCATGGCGTGCGGAGGGCAGCGCGACGCCGGATGTACAGCAGCTCGTCCTCGCGGAGCTGGGAACCACCGGAGGCCCACGATGGACGGTGATCATGCCAGGCGGGATGGCCCAGGTGACGATGCCTGCCCCGGCCTTGGAAGTGCTGCGCGCCACGCTCCCGCAGGGAGCCGTGCTCCGTGCGGAGCTGACCACCAGCCGCGTGCCGCGCTTCCAATATGACCGCTGGACCTATGACACGCTGTCCCCCATCTCGTGGACCGCGTATGCGCTGGCCCGCCAGGAACAGATCCGCCCGTGAACCGCTTCGGCCCTCTCGCCCTGCTGCTGCTGCTCGCTGCCTGCTCTGATACCCAGGGCGGCGCGGCCTGCCGAGAGCCCTCGGATTGTGGGGCGCCAGCGGAGGCCTATCGCTGCGATGCGGATTCCAGAGCGTGTCTCTGCCGCACGGACGCGGCGTGTGCCCCAGGCGAGCTGTGCAACCCTGCGGGCTTCTGCCAGCCGCGCGCGGGCTGCGAGAAGAACGCGGACTGCACGGACCCAGCCTTCTTCTGTGACACCTCGACCGGCACCTGTCTCGCGCGAGGGCGCTGCACTACGGATCTGCACTGCGAGGCCGGCGAAGTCTGTGACGCCTCGCGTGCGGCGTGCGAGGAGGGCTGCAGGAGCGCGGGCGACTGTCCAGGCACGGCGTGCCGCTGTGGAGACGCCGCTTGTGTCTGTGATGCGGTGGATGAAGCGGGGCGCGCCGCCTGTGCGGTAGGTGTCTGTGACGCAGCCTTCTGCGCGTCCGAGCGCGACTGTGCCTTCGGCGAGCGCTGCGGCACTCCGGCTGGTGAGTCCCGAGCGCGTTGCTACAGCGACGCGGATCCGCTTCGCCGTCCCTACTGCGCCAGCTGCAACTATGGCGGTGGCATCCAGGTGTGCGGGCGGGGCGCCAACTATTGCCTCGTGGAGACAGCGCCTGGAGGGGGCTCCTTCTGCGGCGTGGATTGCTCCGGGGGGCAGGTTTGTCCCAATGGCTATCAATGCGCGGACGTGGTGGTGGCTTACAGCCGCTCGCGCTGCCGCACCGACGCCGAGTGCTCGCCGGATCCATCACTGCCCTGCCACGAGGACGGGGACTGCCCTCACGGTGGAGGGTGTGTGAAGGGCTTGGGAGAGCAGGTGGGCGCATGCGCGGGCCGCTGTGACGTGGCCGAGGGCGATGTGCTGGGCTACTGCTCGTGCCTGCTGGACACGGACTGCGCGCAGGGCACCTGCAGCCAGGGCTCGTGCACGCTGAGCCGCAAGCCGTGCGTGACGGATGGAGACTGCCGGCCCGTGCGCTGCGTGGATCTTCGCGGGGTGGGCGGCTGCCTCATCGGGCAGAACTGCGCTCCGGACGAGGGTCTCACCTGCAACGAAGTGGTGCCTCGCTGAGTTCTAGGGTTTTCCCGTAGCGGATTCCCGACAGGCTCTCTCCTCTTGCAACTCAGTGGCATTGGTACCTGCCAGGGCTTGGGCGGAATGCGGGCAAAACTTGTTTTGAGGGTTCTCCCTAATTTCAAGGATAGAGCGATTTCTGTACTTATCCTGTTCATCGGGCTTCGGAGGAAAAACCGATTGGTCCGCTTAAGCCAGGAGAACGTGTAATGACCCGTTTCGCGAAGAAGATGGTCCCGGTGCTGTCCGTTGCCGTTCTGGGTGGGGCTTCGCTGGCATATGCCGGTTACACCTCGGAGTCGGCGTACTGCTACAAGAACACGGATGGTTCGGGTGGCTGCTACGGCTCTTTCCTTGGATTCCAGAACCACGCGGGCAGCAGCACCCAGGCGTACTTCTACCGGCACGACAGCGGTAGCAAGAGCTTCTACGGCGCGTACACCAATACCTCGACGGGCGTGACCACCACGGGGAGCTGCACGCCGGACGCCGCCACCGGGGCGCTCTGGAGCAAGGCGCTCACACTCTCGGGCTACTTCAACATCCAGTGGGACGCGACCGGCACCTGCACCTATCTGTACCTGAACAACGGCTCCCAGTACTCCAACTTCTGAGCCGAGCGCCATGTCCGCCTCTTCTCTTCGTGGATGGATGCTGGGGCTGGCGCTGGCCGTGGGCAGCGGCGTGGGGAGCTACCTCGCCGTGAGCCATGGTCAGGAGGCCCAGAAGCAGCGTCTGGAGCAGGTGGCCGAGGAGCTGTCCTCGCTGCGCAAGGCCGTCATGGCCCGGCCCCCGGCCCCCATGCCGGTTCAGGGCGGGGTGGCGGCAGGCCTTCCTCCGGCCATCCAGTCCGGAGAGGCCCGGCTGGCTCCGGCGGATCTCGACGCCATCGCCGCGCGGATGGTGACGCAGCTCCAGCAGTCCGGAGCCTTCGAGTCCTCCGATTCCTCCCAGCGTGAGCCTCAGGCGCCCCCGGCACCGCCACCCCTCAAGCCGGAGCAGCAGCAGGCCCTGGCGCGAGCCAACAGCTTGGTGGACCGGGTGCTGGCCACGGGGAAGCTGACGATGGAGGACTCGCAGGAGATCCGGCGAGAGCTGGCTCAGCTGCGGTCTCGCGCGGAGGCGGACGAGGTGCGGCGGCGCATCATGGTTGCCATCAACAAGAACCAGCTGGTTCCCCCCGAGAGCCCCGAGGGTCTGCCGTAGTGACTCGGAGGCGCCGGACGGGCGGAGGTAATCCCGCCCGAAGGTTTCACGCCGGGAGACGGACGTCGCGCTCCTGGTGGTTCAGGTGACACAGCAGTTCCATCAACCCCTCGATGAATGGGGTGAGGCGGCAAGCCCGCTCACCCGCAGGAGAATGGCAATGAACCGGTTCATGAAGAAGCTGGCCCCCGTGGTGTCCCTGGCTGCTCTCGGTGTTGCTTCGGTGGCGAGCGCTGGCTACAGCTACAACAGCGGGTACTGCTACCAGTACACGGACGGCTCGGGCTACTGCTACGGCAACCTCCGCGGCTGGCGCGCGCATGCCCAGAGCACGGCCTACACGTACTTCTGGGAGAACGACTCCGGCGGCCGCGGCTTCTACGCGCGCTACACAGTGTCCGGCGCGACTGCCCCCAGCACCTATAGCTGCACTCCGGACGCGGCGGTGTCGGCCTTGTGGAGCTCGGCGCTCGCGAACCAGGGGCGTTTCTACATCAACTGGGACGCCAACGGCGCCTGCTACAGCCTGTCCATCTACAACGGCTCGGCGTACTCCAACTTCTGAGTGGGCATGCGGGTGAGCCCGGCCCTGTGGGGCCCGGGTGTCTTCTCCGCCAGCAAGACGCCGTGGGTGGGAGCCCCCGCCCGCGGCGTTCGTGCGTCTGGGGCCCGGCCGGTTGGGTGGGGTTGAATACTTCGGGGGGGCCTCCGTCAGAAGGGGCACAAGGCGATACGACGGAGGAAATCGAAAATGGCCCTCAAGACCGGCATCTTCTCCCTGGCTCTCGGCGCGCTGCTCCTCAGCACCTCGGCGATGGCGGACGACAACCAGTTTCAAGCCCAGCACCACAGGGATGACCAGGGCTTCCGCGGCGGCCATCGCCGGGATGACCGCCGGGATGACCGCTGGAACGACCAAGACCGCCAGTATGGCCGCCCCGTCTATGGCCACGTGCACAGCAGCGCCTGCCGCCACGGCGCGCAGCCGACGTCTCCGCAGAACCAGCAGGGCCGGTATGAACTGAGGCAGGTGCAGCAGTGGGTGCCCGGCCGCTACGAGCAGGTGTGGGTGCCGCAGGATTGCCACTACAAGCCGCGCCGGGGAACGACGCAGTGCCGCGGCGGCTACTACGATCAGCGCTGGGTCGAGGGTTACTACCAGGTGGCGGAGCAGTGGGTGTGGGTCCCCCACCACTGGAACCGCGGCACTGGCCCCGAGTGGGGCACCCCGGTGAACTACTACTACCAGTAGTCCGCGGTGACGCCGGGAGCCTTCGTCTCCCGGCGGACCGGTGAGTTACACTCCCAAGTGTCTTTTGAGCGGCGCCCTGCTAGGGATCACCTGGCATGGCGACCGCTTTTGTTTCTGGAGCAGGGGTTCGCATTGGCAGCGCCGTCGCGCGGGCCCTCGGGCAGGCCGGCTATGATCTGGCGCTGCATGCCCATCGCTCGCTGAAGCCCCTGGAGGCCCTGGCCTCGGAGCTTCAAGCCCTCGGCCGGAAGGTGTCGCTCTACTCGGCGGATCTCTCCGACCCGCGCGGCGTGGACGCGCTGGGAGCCCAGCTCCGCGAGGCCCACCCGGTGCTCGATGTGGTGGTCCACAATGCGGGCCTGTACGAGCGCGTGGCCTTCGAGGCCATTACCCGCGAGCAGTACCGGACGATGCTCGCGGTGAACGTGGACGCGCCCTTCTTCCTCACCCAGGCCCTGCTGCCGAGCCTGCGCGCTGCTCCGCAGCCGCTGGTGGTGCATGTCACGGACATTGGCGGAGAGCGCGCGGTGAGCCACTACGCGCACTACTCGGTGAGCAAGGCGGCGCTGCTCATGCTCACGCGGGCGTTGGCCGTGGAGCTGGCCCCGCACGTGCGCATCAACGCGGTGTCCCCAGGCGTGGTGGCCTTCCCCGAGCACTATGACGCCGCCGCTCGCGAGGAGTTCCTCCAACGCGTCCCCATGGGCCGCGAGGGCAGCGTGGAGGACATCGCCCGCGTGGTGGTGTTCCTCGCCCGCGAGGCGCCCTACATCACCGGTCAGGTGGTGGCGGTGGATGGAGGAAGGAGCGCGCAGCTGTGAGCGAGCCTCTGCGATGGCCTTCGGTCACGGATGTACGGGGCCGCCCCTTGGACGTCATCGAGGTGCGAGGCCTCACGGTGGACTGCATCGTGGGGGTCTACCGCCGCGAGCGGGTGGTGGTTCAGCCCCTACAGTTGGACGTAGCCCTCTTCCTCGACACGCGCGAGGCGGCCCATGGCGGCAAGCTGGCCCGTACCGTCCACTACGGGCGCCTCGAGGGAGAGCTGCGCTTCCTGCTCGAGTCCTGCCGCTTCGAGTTGCTGGAGTCCGCCACCGAGGCCGTGTGCCGCTATTTGCTGGCACCTCCGACCGAAGACTCGCACCGGGCTCAGGTCCACGCGGCCACCGTGCGCGTCACCAAGCCTCAGGCGCTCGGTGGGCGGGCGATTCCCTCTCTGCAGGTGCACCGCACCGCGGACGAGATGCACTACACGGTGGAGGACAAGCCCTTCGGCCGTGTGGAAATCATCCAGGAGAGCGAGGGTTACGGTATCTACCGCCTGTGCATCCGGCCCGGTGGCTCCATCTCCCCTCACGTCCACCAGATGATGGAGGAGAGCGAGCTGGTGCTGGGCGCGGGTCTCCAACTGCAGGGCAAGCCCGTGGCGCGGGGTATGGCCTTCCGCTGGCCGCGAGGCTTCGCACACCGCTACGACAACCCGAGCCCCGGCATGCAGACTGTCCTCTGCGTGGACCGTCCTCGCTTCATTCCCTCGGATGAGGTGGAGACCGCCGTCCCCACCGAGGCGCTCCAGCCGCAGGAGGGCCGCTCCTACTACCCGCCGGAGGAGGCCGCCGCGCCGGGAGAGCCGGGCTCGTCCTCACCCGCGTAGATGCAGCCGCTGGTGCACGTCTCGCGCACCACCACGCGGCTCAGCTGCGGCAGGGCGGGGCGCAGCCGCTGCCAGAGCCACCGCGCCAGGTTCTCGCTCGTCGGGTTCTCCAGCCCCTCCACCTCGTTCAGGTAGTAGTGGTCGAGCCGGGCATGCAGCGGCGCGAAGGCCTCCTTGATGTCCGAGAAGTCCATGATCCAGCCGGAGTGCGCACCCACGGGCCCTCGCACGTGGAGCTCCACGCGATAGCTGTGACCATGCAAGCGGCTGCACTTGTGGCCGGCCGGGACATGGGGCAGCCGGTGGGCGGCCTCGAAGGTGAACTCCTTGAAGATCTCCACGAAGACTCCTGGTGCTGCGGGCACGACGCACGCGAACCCTTGCTCTTACACATGACTACGCGGGGCGCATCCATTTTCCTGTACGGCGCTTCTACCCCAGCCGCCCTTTTCCACGGAACGGGCTGATCCGCCAGCTTGCCCTGGCGGCTTGGCCTCCCTGGGGCGTCGGGCTGCCCCTGAGGCACCGCCGCGTGTAGACTCGGGCTTCCGAGCCCGCCTCCTGGAGCCCGCTCCTTGGTGTCGCCCCCAGAAACCGCCCTCTCCGTCGCCTTGGTTCCCGCGGACTCCTCCGCCCGTGAGCCCCTCGTCCGTGCCGCCGCCCGAGTAGGGCTGCGGGTGGCCGAGCAGCCCAAGGGGGCCGCCGTCATCCTCGTGGACCTCACCGCCGCAGGCAGCGGCCCGGCGCTCGCTGCCCTGCTCGATACGGGTGAGTCCTCCCGCGCCCTGCTGCTGGCCCTGGTGGACCCCGGTGAGGACGCCTTCGCCTCCCTGGAGCCGCTCAAGCCCGCGGATGTCATCACCAGCGCCGTGCCCCATGAGCTCGCCTACCGCCTCCAGCGCCTGGCAGAGCGCTACCGGGAGCGTGAGGAGCAGTCCCAGCTTCAGAAGGACCTCTCACTCCTCCTCGAGCTGACAGCCGACTACGCCGAGAGCCTCGACGTGGAGGCCCTGCTCCACGACGTGACGCGCCGCCTGGCCCTCCAGATGGACATCTCCCGCGCCTCGCTGGTGATGTTGGATCCGGACTCGCAGGAGGGGGTCATCGTCGCCTCCAGCGATGATCCGGCACTGAAGGACCGGCGCATCGAGCTGGCGCGCTATCCGGAGATCCGCGAGGTGGTCCGCACCGCCCGCCCCGTGGTGGTGGAGAACGCCCCCAACCATCCCCTGCTGGAGGGCGTGCACAGCGCCGTGGCCGCCCAGGGCATCCACGCCATCGCCGCGCTGCCCCTGCCCATCCGCGGCCAGGTGCGTGGTGTGCTCCTGCTCCGGGCCTCGGGCCGCCGGCGCACCTTCGCCGCCCGTGAAATCGACTTCCTCACCACCGTGTCGCACGCCACCGCCATTGCGCTGCGCAACGCCTCGGTGCTCGAGACCGTGCGCGGACAGACGGAGCGTGAGAAGTCCGCGCGCATCGCCGCCGAGGAGCAGGCCGCCGCGCTGCGCACCTACCGCCTCTTCTTCGCCAATGTGGGCGATGGCGTGGCCATCCTCGACGACAAGGCGAGCGTGCTCAGCCTCAACCCCGCCGCCGAGTCCTTGCTGGACACCTCGGCCGAGCAGGCCCGCGGGCGCCACCTGCTCCAACTCGCCCAGACGGTGGATGACGGAGTGCTGATGGAGATGGTCAGCGCCGCCAGCCGCGGAGAGACGCGCTCCAACCTGGACGTGCAGGTGCAGACCCTGAGCGGCAGGTACCTGACGCTCTCCATGGCGGCAGCGCCGCTGAAGGACGGCAGCGCCGCCACCATCCTCTCGTTCCGCGACGTGACGCTCGCGCGCAAGCTGGCCGACGAGCTGCGCCACACCAAGGACTTCCTGGAGCGGCTCATCGACTCGTCGGTGGACGCCATCATCGCGGCGGACATGCAGGGCCGCGTCATCCTCTTCAACAAGGGCGCCGAGGCCGTGCTCGGCTACTCCTCCCACGAGGTCCTCGCGGGGATGACCACCCGGCAGATCTACCCCAAGGGCGTTCCCGAGCGCATCATGGCCCAGCTGCGCAGCCCGGACTTTGGCGGTCGCGGCCGGCTCTCCATGTGCCGCCAGGATCTGATCAACCGCTCGGGCGAGCTCGTCCCGGTGAACATGACGGCCTCCATCCTCTACGAGGGCGGCCGCGAGGTGGCCACCGTGGGCATCTTCACGGACCTCCGCGACCGCATGCAGCTGGAGCGCAAGCTGTCGGACGTGGAGACGCGCCTGGAGGAGAGTGAGAAGAGCGCCGTCATCGTCGCGCTGGCCGGCACCGCCGCCCACGAGCTCAACCAGCCGCTCACCTCGGTGATGGGCTACGCCGAGCTGCTCAAGCGCAGGCTCAAGCCCGAGGACTTTGCCTATAGGCCCGTGGACATCATCTACCGCGAAGCCGAGCGCATGGCGGAGATCGTCCGGAAGATCGGAAAGATCACCCGCTACGAGACCAAGGCATACGTCGGGACGCAGCGCATCCTTGACCTGGACAAGGCCACCTCCCATGAAGAGTGACTCCCGCGTGCTGCGCATGTCCGGCGGCGCGTTGCCGGAGATCTACCAGGACCTCTTCGAGCTGCTCGATGAGCCCCTCGCCTTGTGCGATCCGGCGCTGAAGCTGCTCACGGCCAACCCCTGCTTCGAGCGCTTCAGCACCTCCCACGCCAGCACGCCCGAGGGGGTGGTCTCCGCCGTGCTGGAGACGCTGGCCCGGATCCGCAGCCGGGTGCCCGAGGAGGGAGACACCTGTGAGGTCGAGCTGGCACTCCAGGGCTCCCGTCCGGTCCGGGTGAAGCTGACGCGCCGGGGCTCCACGGTGCTGGTGCGCGGCCAGCCCGAGCCCGTCCGGCTCATGGTGGCCGAGCGCGCCCTGCTGGAGCAGGCTCGCACCGAGGGTGTGCTGCTGGACCTCAGCCGCAGCGTGGCGGAGGCCGGGGGCGAGGAGGAGCTCGTCGCGGCCGTGGCGCGCGGCGTAAAGGAGCTTTTCCCCTCTCGCGCCTTCTGCATCCGCATCGTCGACGCCCGCACCGGCGGTCTCACCTCGCTCTACGCCGAGGGGCGGCTCAAGGAGGGCGCGCACGAGCCGCTGGTCCTCAAGCAGAGCGCGGTGAAGAAGACGCACCTGGACGTGAAGGTGCTGCCCGCCGATCGCGTGGTGGTGAGCCGCGAGGTGCCGCTGTTGTTCCAGGGCTGCGCCCATGGCGTGAGCGCTCCGCTGGTCGCCAGCGGCCAGCTCGTCGGCGCCATCAACATGGAGTACCCCGAGGGCCTCGAGGCGGATGTGGCCCATGACGAGCGGGTGCTCTTGCAGCTGGCCAACCAGGTCGCCGTGGCGGTGCGCAACGCGAAGCTCATCGACGAGCTGACGTTCGTGCGCAAGTACCTGGAGGACCTGCTGGAGAAGGCCAACGCCCTCATCCTGGTGGTCAACCAGGACAAGCGGGTGGTGGTCTTCAACCGGGCCCTCACCGCGCTCACCGGCTTCACCAAGGACGAGGTGCTGGGCAAGGACGCGCTCTCCTTCATCCCTGAGAGCGAGCACATGCGCGTCGGCGCCATCTTCTCGGCGGCCATGCAGGGCGAGTCGGCGAACACGTTCGAGACGCGGTTGCGCTCGAGCAACGGCGAGGTGCGTGTGGCCTTCGCCACCTCCACCATGCTCACGCCTCAGGGCGAGGTGGAGGGCGTCATCGCCATCGGGCAGGATCTCACCGTGCTCCGGGAGCTGGAGCGCCGCATCGTCCACGCGGAGAAGCTGGCCACCATTGGCCAACTCGCCGCCAGCGTGGTGCACGAGATCAACAACCCCATGACGGCGGTGGCCGCCTACAGCGAGTCCCTGCTGATGAACGCCCGGCTGCGCCCGGACTCCAACCCGGCGGACCTGGAGAAGCTGCGGAAGATCCAGGAGAGCAGCCAGCGCATCCTCCGCTTCACCAAGGACCTCGTGTCCTACGCGCGCCCGGCCAAGGACAAGCCGGAGAAGGTGCTGCTCACCGCCGTCTTGGATCAGGCGGTGGGCTACTGCGAGCACGTGGTGACGCAGGCCAAGGTGAGCGTGCGCCGCGAGTACACCGAGCTGCCGCCCATCTCCGCTGTCCGTGCCAACCTGGCGCAGGTCTTCGTCAACCTCATCACCAACGCGTGCCACGCCATGTCCCCCGGCGGCCAGGTGACGCTCACCACCCGCCGCGAGGGCCAGGATGCCGTGGCCGAGGTGCGCGACACGGGCACGGGCATCGACCCGAAGAACCTGCGGCGCATCTTCGATCCCTTCTTCACCACCAAGGAGGAGGGGAAAGGCACGGGCCTGGGGCTCTCCATCGTCCAGGGCATCGTCGAGAGCCACGGTGGCCGCATCAGCGTGGACAGCGCGCTCGGCCAGGGCACCACGTTCACCCTGCGGCTGCCCCTGGCTGGCACGGGGGGCCGCTGATCCAGGGAGTGAGGGAGAGCCTCACGCCTTGTCGTCGTCCAGCTCGCGGGTGAACTCCTCCTTCGTGAGCAGGCCCTTGCGCGCCATGATGCGCATGAGCGCCCAGAACTTGCGCTCCAGCTCCTCCACCCGGTCCGGCTCCTCGCGCAGGCCGCCGAGCAGGGAGTCCAGGTCATCCAGCACGTCCGAGTTGCCCGCCGGGCGGCTCTTGCCCTTGCTCTCGCCCTGGCCCCGCTTCTGGCGCCGCTGCTTCTCGCGCTGCTGGATCAGCTCTGCCAGGGAGGTGCGTTCCGTCTTCTCGCCTGGTCCCACCTCCTCGCCGACGATGACCTCTTCGTCGTCGTCATCCCCCGCGCGAGGAGGGGGAGCCGAAACTGCGGGGCGCTGACCGGTGCCACGGGCCGCACTCGGGAGCGCGGAAGGCGTGGACCGGGCTGGGCTGGCCGCCGCCCCCGGAGTGGTCTTGTGGTAGTAGCGCATGATCGCCCCGCGCACCCCGGACAGCGCCGCCACGCGCGGGCTCACCTTCAGTCCGGTGGTGAACTCGATCTCCTCGATGGCCGACTGGTTGAGCGGGTCCGTCATGGCCACCACCAGCTGCCGGCGGCCTCCTACGCTCTCCATGACATAGGGGAACACCTCGTGCTTCTCGCAGAACCGCGCGCGCACCAGGTGCACCGCCGCCCAGTCCACCGTCACCGTCCGCAGATCCACCACGGGGATCTCCAGGGCCTCACTGAGCGCCTGCACCAGCATGGGCTCCGTGATCGCACCCATGCTCACCAGCGTCGCCCCCAACCGCTGCTGGGTCTGCCGCTGCGCCTTGAGCCCCGCATCGAGCTGGGCCGTCGTGATCGCGCCCCGCTCCAGGAGAATCTCGCCTATCCGCTTCCTCGACATGCGGGCGCGCTTACCACGACCCAGGGGGGGACCCAAGCACCCGACCAGGCACCACATCTGGTGCCCCCCCGCCTCCATTGCAGCCCCTCAGCCAACTCAAAATGACGAAATTTCCTGTGAGATTTCAATAGCTAACGCCGGGTGGTCGCCTTGACACACCAGGGGGGCGTTCCTAAAGTCGCGCTCACGTTTTCAACATCCAAGATTGAGTTCTTGCCGGGGCAACGCACCGCTCAGCCAGGGAACGCAAATCTGGAAGGCCCGCTTAACCCGGGCCGCCTATCGGAGGCAACACGCGATGAACCTGGGGTTTCTGACGAATCTGACCGTCCTTGCCAACACTGGCGGAGCCGAGCGCTCGCTGTTCGAAGAGATCGCTCGCCGCTGGGAGGCGGGTCAGTGGGGTATGTACCCCATCGCCACCTGCGCCGTCATCGCGCTGGCAATCATCGTGGAGCGCGTCATCGTTCTGTTCGTCAAGTCCTCCATCAACAAGGAGGGCTTCCTCCGCGGCCTCAAGAAGCACATCTACGCGGGTGATCTGGACAAGGCCATCAACTACGTGGCGGGCCAGAAGAACACCCCGCTGACCGCCGTCATCAAGGCGGGCCTGATGAACGTTCCGAAGGGCCAGGACGAGGTCCAGGCCGCGCTGGACGAGGCCTCGCTGCGTGAGACGCCGAAGATCGAGGCGCGCACCGGTTACCTCGCGATGCTCGGCAATGCGGCGATGCTCGCCGGTCTGCTCGGAACGGTGTCCGGTCTGATCAGCTGCTTCGAGGCCGTGGCGAACGTGAACCCGGCCGACAAGGCGACGATTCTCGCCAACGGTATTTCTGAAGCCATGAACTGCACGGGCTTCGGTCTGCTGACGGCCATCCCGGCGCTGATCGCCTTCTCCGTGCTCCAGGGCCGCACCCAGAGCATCATCAACGACATCAACGAGACCAGCGTCTCCGTCCTCAACCTCATCGTCACCAACCGCGACAAGTTCAAGAACCTGAACATCCCCACCTCGGCCCACGGCCACGGTGAGGAGTAGTCCGGGAACCTGAGCGAAGCGTTGGTGTCTGTCACGTTGAACGATTGCAGCGGCACGGGCCGCTGCAGGATTGAGTGAGGAGGTTGCCATGGCCGGCGGAATGGACCTGGGGAGTGGCGGCAAGGGCGGCAAGAAGGCGCTCGATATGGCCGTGAACCTGGTCCCCTTCATCGACCTGATGGCCGTGACGATCAGCTTTCTGATCATGACGGCCGTGTGGACGCAGATCGGGCGCCTCCAGGTGTCCCAGGCGGGAGGTCCCTCTTCGGCGGAGGAGCCGCCTGCCGAGCAGACGAAGACGGTGCAGCTCACGCTGGCCGTCACTCCCGAGCAGCTGGTGCTCTCCGCCGATCAGGCCGCGTTCGATCCGATTCCCATCGTTCGGGACACGAACACCGGCAAGATCGACCTGAGCAAGCTGACGGAGCGTTTCAAGGAGATCAAGGAGAAGTTCCCGGACCAGTCGGCCATCACGCTGCAGACGGACGACAAGGTCCGCTACGACGTGCTGGTGCGCATCATCGACGAGTGTCTGGGCAACCAACTCCCGCAGGTATCGGTGATGGCGGCGGGCTAACGCTCACCCCACCCACGGAAGGATTCGAGGTCAAAGCAAAGCCATGGCCATCAAGGTTCCCGGCAAGCGGTACGGCAAGCGGCTCGAGCACTCCAAGGTGTTCGGGCACGGAGCACACGGCAAGAAAGGCACCTTCGCCGACCTGCTCATCACCCCGCTCGTGGACATGTTCGTGATCATCGTGCTCTTCCTCATCGCGAACTTCTCCGCGACGGGCGAGGTGCTGATGATGACCAAGGACATCGAGCTGCCCGAGGCCGTCAACGTCAAGGAAGTGGAGATGCATCCGGTGGTGATGGTCTCCAATGATCAGGTCTCCATCTCCGGCACCATCGTCGGCCGGACCGAGGACCTGGTGAAGGACGAGTACCTCAACATCCCCGCGCTGGAGGAGAAGCTGCGGGACATGAAGAAGCAGTTCGAGGACCTGCACGCCATGGCGGGCGGCGAGGACAACGCCTTCAAGGGTGACGTGAACATCCAGGCCCACAAGGAAGTGGAGTTCAAGATCATCAAGCGGGTGATGTTCAGCTGCGCCACCGCGGGCTACAACAACATCAACTTCGCGGTGCTCACCAAGGGTGGCGACAACCCGGTGGCCTCCGCGGAGGGCGCGCACTAAACCTCCCTCCGGAGCTTCTTCGGAGATTCTGAAGTTGCCCGAGCGCCTCGGCCTTGTCTGGCCGGGGCGTTCGTGTTTGAGGTGGGGCATGCACCTGCGCGCCGCCATCTTCGATCTCGACGGGACGCTGGTGGACTCGCTGGCGGACATCGCCACCGCGATGAACCACTCGCTCACCCAGCACGGTCTGCCGCTCCACTCCGTTGACGAGTACCGTCACTTCGTGGGCGAGGGCGTGATGGTGCTCGTGCGCAAGGCCCTTCCTCCGGACCGCGAGGACCTGGCCGCTTCGGTGCTCGCGGCCTACCGCGCGTACTACGAGGAGCACCTCTTTGATCAGACGCACGTGTTTCCGGGCATCCCCGCAGTGCTCGCGCAGCTTGCCGCCGAGAACGTCCGGCTGGCGGTGCTGAGCAACAAGGCGGATGTCTTCACCCGGCGGCTCGTGGACGGCTTCTTCCCCGGCGTGCCCTTCACGTCCATCTACGGCGAGCGGGCGGGGGTGCCTCGCAAGCCGGATCCGACGGCCGCGCTCGGAGTGGCCGCGGAGCTCGGCGTGGCGCCCGCGGGCTGCGCCTTCGTGGGCGACACGGCGGTGGACATGAACACCGCGCGCAATGCCGGCATGTACGCCGTCGGTGTCACGTGGGGCTTCCGCAGCGCCGAGGAGCTGCGGTCCCATGGGGCTCGCGCGCTTGCCACCACCGCCGAGGAGCTGCTGGCGGTGCTGAGAGCGGCGAGGGCCTCGGGGGCCTGAGCTACCAGGCCGGGAGGCGGCGCAGTTCCTTCTCCTCCGCGCGGCTGTGCGCCGTGGCCGCAGCGATGAAGTGGCACACCCAGCCCAGCAGGCCGCCGGTGCCAATCCAGAAGCCCGGCGTGATGATGAGCCAGAAGACCCCGCGCAGGATGTCCCCGTTGTAGAGCTGTCCCACTCCGGGGATGAGGAACGACAACAGAGCGGCGGCACCAGGTCTGGACATCGTCTTGGCTTCCTCCTTGTTGTCCTGTCCTACGCACGGGCCGCCGCGCGATTGCGCCGGGCGCACCCCCCAGTGCAGGGGGGGACAGGCAGTGAATTTTCTTGGGGAATTCCGGGGGGGTTGCTTCGACCCATTGCCTGGGTACGATGGTCCTCAGCCGTCCGCTTGCCAAGCAGCGGGACCGGCGTTGGGGGGAGTGACCATTCCGGGACGCGAGCGCATCGCCTGGGCAGCCACGGCGCGCGGCATCGTGACGATGCTTGCGCTGGCCGTCGTGTATTGGCTGGTCGGCAAGGCAGGGCTGGTCTTCTCCATCGGGGCGTTCAACGTCAGCCCGGTCTGGCCCGCCTCGGGCGTGGCCTTGGCAGCACTGCTGATGCTGGGCGTGTCCTACTGGCCGGGCATCTTCTTCGGCGGCCTCGTGCTCTGCCTGGGGATGGGCAACCCACCGCTCGCCAGCCTGGGGAGCGCCTTGGGCGGCACCTTGGAGCCCGTGCTAGGGGCGCTCTTGCTGAAGCGGTGGGGCTTCTCGGCCCGGCTGGAGCGTGTCCAAGACGTTGTCGCCCTCAGCGTGGGCGCGGCGCTGGGCTCCTCCTTGGTGGGCGCGTCGGCGGCCACGGTCAGCCTCGTGCTCTGGGGCGGGCTGGAGTGGACGGACGTCGCGAAGACGATTCAGGTGTGGTGGCTGGGGGATGGGATCGGAATCGCTGTCGTGACGCCCGCGCTGCTGCTGCTCCGGCAACAGCGGCCGGCGGGGTTTCGCTGGGAGGCCTTGGCGCTCGGTGGCTGCACGCTGCTGGGGGGCCTGATGGTTTCCCAGGCCGGGTTGGGCGGAGACGCCTCGTGGTACAGGGCGACCTTCTTCTTCTTCCCCCTGGCGGTCTGGGCGGCCCTGCGCTTCAGCCCTCGCGGCGTGGCGTTCGTCATCCTGCTCTTCACCTTGTGCTCGGTCTGGAGCGCGGAGGTGGGGCTGGGGCTCTCCTCGGAGTCCACGGTCGTGGCGGAGGCCCGGGTGCGGACGCTGCTGCTCTTGCAGTTGGCCATCACCGTCAACGCCACCACGGGCCTGCTGCTCGCGGCGGTGAGCGCTGGGCGCCGGGATGCCACCCGGCAGGTGGAGTTGCTCGCCACCGCCGTGCGCGGCCTGAATGAGGGGGTCGTCATCAACGAGGTGACGCCCGAGGGCCCCCGCGTCGTCTTCGCCAACGAGGCCTTCCGCGCCATGGTGGACCTGGAGCAGGAGGCGCTGCTGAGGCGCTCTCCGCTCGAGCACATGGGGGACATGGATCCCGAGACGCGCCAGCGCCTGGAGGCCGCCCTGCGCGAGGCCACACCCTTCCGTGGCCAGGTGCTGCTCAAGCACCGCGCTGGCTCACGGGTCCACAGCGAGGTGCAGGTGTCTCCCGTGCGGGACGCGGGCGGCGCGGTGACGCACCTGGTCTCCATTCACCGCGACGTCTCCGCCACGCAGGAGCTGAGCGCCCGGCTGATGGCGGCCGAGCGCGTGGCCGCGGTAGGCACGCTCGCCGCGGGAGTGGGGCACGAGATCCAGAACCCGCTGGCCTACCTGGAGCTGAACCTCACCGGCGCGACGCGCAGCTTGGGCAAGGGGAGAGCGGGAGCCGCGGAGGCACTCTCCCATCTCCTGGACGCGCAGGAAGGGGCCGAGCGCATCCGGCTCATCGTCGAGGATCTGCGGAAGTTCAGCCGCGAGGGCTCGGATGGCCGCGAGCGCGTGGACTTGCGTGAGGTGGCGGCGCCCGCGCTCCGGATGGTGCGGCATGCGCTCCGCGACCGGGCGAAGCTGGTGGAGGACTACAGCGCCATTCCCCCGGTCCTGGGGAGCGGGGCCCGGCTGGGCCAGGTGCTCCTCAACCTGCTCGTGAACGCGGTGCAGGCCGTCCCCCCGGGGCAGGCGGAGCAGCACACGGTACGGATCCGCACGCTCACGGCGCCCGATGGCCAGGCCCAGCTCGAGGTGTCGGACACCGGCCGGGGAATCGCCCCCGAGGTGCTCCCGCATATCTTCGAGCCGTTCTTCACCACCAAGTCACATGAGGAGGGCACCGGCCTGGGGCTCTCCATCTGCCAGCAGATCGTCCGGGCCCACGGAGGGGAGATTCTCGTGCGCAGCGAGCCTGGCCAGGGTTCTGTCTTCACCATCCTGCTCCCTGCGGCACCCCCGGAGCTTCCTCGCGCCGCCGAGCCCGCGCACCGCCCGGTGGAGCAGGCCGCCTCCCCAGCACGCCCCGCGCGGCGCGGGCGCATCCTCATCGTGGATGACGAGCCCCGGCTGGCCCAGTCCATGCGCCTGCTGCTGGCGCCCAACCACGACGTGGTGACCACCACGCGCGGCAGCGAAGCCCTGGAGTGGGTCGCCTCGGGGCAGCGCTTTGATCTCGTCGTGTGTGATTTGCAGATGCCGGGGACCACGGGCATGGACATCTACGACTGGCTGCGTGAGCAGGCTCCGGAGCTGGCTCGGCGGCTGGTCTTCATGTCCGGCGGGGCCTTCACTCCGGCCGCGAGCGCCTTCATCCGCTCCGTACCCAATCAGGTACTGGAGAAGCCCGTGCGCCCGGAGGTGCTGCTGGCCACCATCGACGCGGCCCTGGAACCCGCTCCCGCAGGCACCTGAAGTCCGCCCGTCTCAGACGCGCAGCCACTTGCGCGCGGTGGGCCCCACGAAGCGCATCACCCCGGCCACGGCGAAGAAGCGCACCGTGCGCCCGATGATGGCCGCGAGCAGGAACCGGTCCAGCGGCACGGACACCATGCCGCTGCCGATGGCCACCACCTTGAAGGGCGTGGGCAGCACCGAGCACAGCAGCGACAACACCCAGAAGTTCTGGCCCAGCAACTCGCCCACGGTGGCGTCCACGCCAAAGCGCTGCACCCGCACGTTCAGGTCGATGTTCAGGAAGTCCACCGCCCCCGCCGCGATGAGGGTGCCCAGCCAGTAGCCAATCAGGCCCCCGAAGAGACTGGCCACCGTGCCCAGCACCGCATAGCGCACCCACCTGCGCGGCTGGGCCAGCACCATGGGGACGAGCAGCGCGAAGGGGGGAATGGGGAACACCGAGCCGTCAATCACCGACACCCCTAGCATGGCAGCCAGGGCATGCTTCGAGGAGGACAGGGCCTCGACGCGCAGGTAGAGCCTGCGGTACCAGGAGAGCTTCTCGGACTGGGTGGCGATCGGGGCTTGGGACGTATCCGACATGTGGCCGCGCACCCTAGCGGAACCACAGCCGGTTTCCACCGCCCTGCTGCCCGAGGAGCGCCCGCTTGATTGGGATGCGACCTGCGTACCCCATACTTATGAACAAAGGTAACGGTAAGGGAGAGCCCATGACGGTCCCGGAACGCATCATCCAGTCCTCAGACGCGCTGAAGGTCTTCCCGCTGCCCTCGGCGGTGCTCTTCCCGCACTCGGTCATTCCCCTGCACATCTTCGAGCCGCGCTACCGGGACATGGTGGGGGACGCCCTGTCCTCGGACCAGGTGATGGCCCTGGCGCAGCTGGAGCCCGGCTGGGAGACCCATTACGCCGGGAGGCCGCCCGTCCAGGAGATGATGTGCGTCGGCCTCATCGTCTGGCACGAGAAGCTGGAGGATGGGCGCTACAACCTGCTGCTCCAGGGCGTCTGCCGGGCCCGCATGGTGGCCGAGCTGCCCTCGGAGCGGCTCTACCGCGAGATGCGCGTCGAGCTGCTGCCGGACCCGTCGTACCACGGGCCGGAGGAGGAGCAGCTGCGTCAGGCCGTGCTCGAGCTGGCTGGGCGGGTGCCGCCCTCGTTCTCCGAGGGACTGCTGCCGGCGGTAGCGCGGGCCAACGGCGGCACCCTGGCAGACGTGGTGGCCGCCGCCATCATCCCCGAGCCCGAGCGGCGCCAGGAGCTGCTCTCCGAGCTGGACGTGCGCGTGCGCCTCCAGGCGGTCATCGACGAAGTAGGCGAGCTGTTGGGCCGCCTGCAGCCGATGCGGCCCACGGGCCCGCTGAACTGAGCGGCTGTACGCCGAAAGGCTTGCGTCTCCGCCCTCCCGGGCGTCTGCTGGGGGAGGACATGACACCGGCCCGGGGATGCGCGGGTTGCGCCTCGGGCTCGAAGGGGACTCGCAGCCATGCGGCTCGTCAAGGTAGGGATCGCCAGCGTCAACACCACCGTGGGCGCCTTCACGCGCAATATGGAGCGGGTGCTCACGCTGGCGCGGAAGATGGCGGCGGATGACGTCACCGTGGGCCTCTTCCCGGAGCAAGTCATCGGCGGCTACCCGGCTGAGGATCTCATTCAGTGGCAGGGCTTCGTCGACCACCAGTGGCCGGAGCTGGAGCGCTTCGCACGGGAGACGGCCAGCCTGTCCACCGTCTTCGTGGTGGGCGTGGCGGTGGCCCACCAGGGACTGCGCCTCAACTGCGCGGCGGTGGTGGCCAGCGGCCAGGTGCTGGGGCTGGTGCCCAAGGAGAAGCTGCCCACGTACAGCATCTTCTACGAGGCACGCACCTGGTCCCGCGGCTACCCGGGCATGGCCGAGGTGCACCGCGACGTGCCGCTGGGTGACTACCTGTTCCGCTTCGACTTCGGCACCCTGGCCCCCGAGGTCTGCGAGGACATCTGGAGCGCGGACGGGCCGCAGCGCCGGCGCACGTACTCGGGTGGCGAGCTGGTGGTGAACCTGTCCGCCTCGCCGTTCCGCATCGGCTTCGTGGACACGCGACGGGAGCTCATCGCCACGCGCGCCGCGGACCACCAGTGCACCATCGCCTACGCCAATGCGCTGGGCAGCAATGACGGCATCATCTTCGACGGCGGCGGCTTCCTGAACCAGAACGGCCGCCACGTCCACGAGACGCCGCGCTTCCAGGAAGGCTACTCGGCGGCAGTGGTGGATCTGGATCGCACCATGCGCCTGCGCACGGAGAACACCACGTGGCGCGGCGACTACGAGGCGTGGGTGGCCCGTGGCGGCAAGCCGGTGCCCGCGCTGGACTGCACGAAGGTCTTCCAGAGCAAGCGCGACAAGCTCACCTACCCGGTGCCGGCGCACCGCAGCTTCTTCCTGCCAGGGCCGGACCAGCGCCGCCCCGCCCGCGAGGCGCTGTGCGAGGACGTGCTCGACGCCCTGGCGCTGGGCGTGGGCGACTACTTCGAGAAGACGCGCGCCTTCAAGGTCATCGGCATCGCCCTGTCGGGAGGCCGGGACTCGCTGCTGACGCTGCTCATTGCCCACCGGTACGCGAAGAAGGTGCGGCCCGAGAACCCGGGCTCACTGCTGCGGGCCTTCTACATGCCCAGCCGCTACTCGAGCGATGCCACCCGTGATGCCGCGGAGACCATCTCGCGCGAGCTCGGCGTCCCGTTCCAGGTCATCCCCATCGAGGAGGCCTTCGACCGCGAGCTGGCCGTGGCCAAGCAGATGCTCGGGGAGCAACCCGTCACGGCGGTTACGGAGCAGAACGTCCAAGCCCGCCTGCGCGCCCAGCGCATGTGGAACTGGTCCAACTCGGCAGGCGGCCTGTTCCTGCAGACGGGCAACATGAGCGAGAAGTCCGTGGGCTACACCACCATCGGCGGAGACCTGATGGGCGCCCTGGCCGTCATCGCCAACGTGCCCAAGACGGTGGTCATGTACCTGCTGGACTACCTGCAGGAGAAAACAGGCTACGAGGGCATCAAGAAGGTGCTGGCCAAGCCTGCGGGTCCTGAGCTCGCGCACAACCAGGTAGGTGAGGAGGAGCTGATGCCCTTCCCCATCCTGGACGCGTGCTTCTACCTCTTCGCGGGCGAGAAGCTGGTGCCCGCCGAGCTGGTGCAGGCCCTCACCGCCATGTTCCCCGAGGTCGAGCCCGCGCGGCTCCAGGGCTACGCGGACAAGTTCGTCCGGCTCTTCCTCCAGTCCATCTACAAGTGGGTGCAGTCGCCCCTGTCGCTGCACATCGGCAACCTGGACCTGGACCGCGAGCGCGCCATGCAGCTGCCGGTCGTCACCGGCTCGGAGTGGACGAAGAAGGCGTAGCCCCCGAGGGGGATGCCAGGGGCAGGTGCTCCAGCTCCAGGTCGATGTGCTGGGCCTCGGGGATGGCGGCGCGCACCGCGGCCTCGATGGCGTCCACCTCTTCGCTGAGAGCCCGGATGAGGTGGCGGGCGGCCTCCTGGAGCGCTTGCGCCCGCGCCTCGCCCGAGGCAGGCACCCCCTGGGTGGGGAGGATCTCCGCCAGCCGCGCGGAGACGAAGTCCTCGCTGAAGCGGATCTCCGCCTTGAACTGGTAGGACTCCGGCGTGAGCTGCCGCGTCTTCACGTCGTGCAGCTCCGCGATGCTCCCGCGCGAGCGCACCCGCTCCACGAAGCGCTGCTGGACCTCTGCGGGCACGGCCCGGCCGAGCAGCAGCCCGCGGTTCTCCACCATCAGCACCACGGCGATGAGGCCCAGCAGCAAGCCCACCGTGAGCGACGCGGCCGCGTCCCACACCGGGTTGCCCGTGAGGTACGCCAAGAGGATGCCCGTCGTGGCGAGCACCAGGCCCAGCACCGCGGCGCCGTCCTCCAGCAGGATGGCCAGGGCCGCCGGATCCGCCTTCTCGCGCACGTAGCGCCAGAACGGCATGCCCGCCGCCTGCTTCCGCATGGAGGAGATCGCCAGCAGCAGCACGCTGCCCTCCACCAGGAAGGAGAAGCCCAGCACCGCGAAGGTGCTCGCGCCGATCTCCGGCTGGTGCGGGTGCAGCAACGACTGGAAGCCGTGGTAGACGGTGACGCCGCAGCCCACGAAGAAGATGCCCGAGGCCGAGAGGATGCCGAAGACGAAGCGCTCCCCGCCGTAGCCGTACTGGAACTCTTGATCGCCCGCGCGGCTGCCGCGCTTCAGGCCCAGCAACAGCAGCACCTGGTTGCCCGTGTCCGCCGCCGAGTGGATGGCCTCGGACAGCATGGCGCCCGAGCCCGAGAGCGCGAACGCGATGAACTTCACCAGGGTGACGAGGGTATTGCCGGACAGCGCGGCGATGACGGTCTTCAGAGAAGAAGCAGAGGCCATAGGGAACAGATGCACAGTACCCCAGGTCCCCTCCGCGCCGCCTTGAAACGCGAGTGCGCCGCGTTTCTTGGCAAGCGGCTGTTTCGACTCGACTCGACTGGCTGGCTGCTCCCCGGACGGGGTTCCGGCCCTGCTCGTGGATCAGGCTCCGCGCCTTGCCGGATGTGAGGGGGGCAACAACCTTCATGTCCGTCAACCGACAACGGAGGGTTGGATGAAAGCGAAGATTCTCGTGGGCGCCGTCTCGGCGCTGCTGTTTGGCGGCGCGGCGTTTGCTGGTGACGGTAAGGACTGCCCGCCGGGCTACGACAAGAAGGACACGCAGGCGAGCATGGATTCGTCCAGCGTGAGCAGTGACAGCATGGCCACGGTGCAGACCGAGCCCGTGGACAGCTCCATCGGAGGCAGCGGGCAGGTGGGCATGGAGCAGGACCTCACCTCGGACGAGGCGTCCGGCGTGAAACATGACTTCGGCGTGGGCGGCAGTGGCCAGGCCGGTGTCAACACCCAGTCCACGCAGCAGGGTGACATGATCCTGCGCTGCCAGCCGGTGCAGAAGAGTGGGGCGGGCACGGGTGGCAGCGGCTCGTTCGACTCGAGCTACCCGTCGTCCGACGTGGGCGGCAGCGGCTTCCAGAGCGAGCCCCTGCGTGAGCCGCAGGTGACGCCTCCGGCCGCTCCTGTGACGCCGGTGGAGCCCAGCAGCGGCGCCTTCACCCCGATCACCGAGGACACCGGCAGGGAGATGAAGAAGGAGTCCAACGCGAACATGCGCGGCCTCACGCTGATGGTGGGCGGCGGTGTGGAGGGCTACACGGGCGCCCTGGCTCCGGAGATCAATCCGGGTCCCGCGTACGGTGTGACGGCGGCCATCAAGCCGTCCAAGGTATTCGGCATCGAGCTCGGCTACAGCGGCGCGGTGAACAACCTGGACACGCGCCTGGGTGACATCGGCGGCAGCGGCCCGGACCTCGTCCGCAACGGTGGCCAGGCGGCGGTGACGTTCGGCCTGGGCGCGGCTCCGGTGCAGCCGTACGTGCTGGGCGGCATCGGCCTCAGCGACTACAACTTCCGCAACGCCGGTGCGGCGGCCGCGGGCTTCAGCGATGACACCGTGGGCAACGTGCCCGTGGGCGCCGGTCTGCGCACCCACATCGGCAGCTTCACCGCGGACCTGCGCGCCAACTACAACTTCCTGTTCGACCAGGATTTCGTGGGCGTGGACTCGGGCCTCAACGAGAACGGCCGGTACTCCGGCACGCTGAACATCGGCGGCACGTTCTAGCTCAGGCCAGGTGAGATACAGGACATGAGCCGGCGGCGCGGCACCCCCCACTCAACAGGGTGCCGCGCCGTCTCTTTTCTAGAGCAGCGCGCGCCGCTCCAGCGCGTTAAGGTGGGCTTCCCCCTTAATTTCCCAGGAGGCTGTGGATGAGCTTGAAGGTGGAGGACCTGAAGGTCGGCACGGGCGCCGAGGCTGTCGCGGGCAAGAAGGTGACGGTGCACTACGTGGGCACACTCACCGACGGCAAGACGTTCGACAGCAGCAGGGACCGTGGGCAGGGGTTCTCCTTCCCGCTCGGGGCAGGCCATGTCATCCAAGGCTGGGATCAAGGCGTGGCGGGCATGAAGGTGGGCGGGCTGCGCAAGCTCACCATCCCCCCGGAGCTGGGCTACGGCGCGCGAGGCGCCGGAGGGGTCATCCCCCCCAACGCCACGCTCGTCTTCGAGGTGGAGCTGCTGGACGTGCGGTAGGAGGAGGCCACAAATGGCGACGATCGAAATCAGCAAGAACAACTTCAAGGACACCGTCGGCAAGCAAGGCATCGTCCTGCTGGATTGGTGGGCTTCGTGGTGCGGCCCCTGCCGCGCCTTTGCCCCCATCTATGAGCAGGTGTCCGGTAAGCACGCGGACATCACCTTCGGGAAGATCGACACGGACGCGGAGCAGGAGCTGTCCGGGGCGTTCGAGATCCGCTCCATCCCCACGCTGATGGTGTTCCGGGATGGCATCCTTCTGTTCGAGCAGGCCGGGGCGCTGCCCGCGGCGGCGCTCGAGGAGCTGATCTCCAAGGTGCGCGAGCTGGACATGGATGACGTGCGCCGGCAGGTGGAGGCGCAGCGCGCCTCGGCCGAGACGCCGAAGGCCTGAGCTGCGTGCTTCGCGCGGTTCTGTTCGACATGGATGGCGTCCTCCTCAAGAGCGAGGAGGCGTGGGCCCATGTGGTGGCCGCCGCGGGAGTGCGCTTCCGCGGCAGCCCCGTGACACGCGAGGAGTTCCAGCCCACCTTCGGGCAGGGCACCGAGGCGGACGTGCGCGTGTTCGGGCTGCGCTGTACGCCCGCCGAGCTGGACCGTTTCTACATCGAGCACTTCCCACGCTACGCGGAGCACGTCTGGGTGAACCCGGAGGCGCGGGGGTTGTTGGAGCTGCTGGGCACTCGCGGACTGGGACGTGCGGTGGTGACGAACACAGTGTCACCGCTGGCCTCCACGCTGCTGGAAGCCGCCCAGCTGGCGGACTGTTTCGAATGCAGTGCGTGTGCGGACCTGGTGCCGCGCTCGAAGCCCGCGCCGGATCTGGTGCTCTACGCGCTGGAGAAGCTCGGAGCCACGGCTGGCGAGGCGCTGATGGTGGGTGACTCCCGCTATGACCGGGGCGCGGCAGGGGCAGCGGGCGTGCGCTTCGTGGGCCTCGGCCTGGACGGGGATGCGCGCATCGAGGCGCTGGGCGAGCTGCTCGCGCACCTCTGAGCCCCCTCTTGAGCACTGCCAGCGGGGCAGCGTCCCAGGTGTCTGCCTGGGAGGCAGTCAGGCGGGCGGAGCAATTCTGGCCCATGTCCAGCGTTACCCAGTTGGACCTCAGGACGATGCCAGCGACCCGCAGGAGGACGGACGTGGAAGGCTCCACCAATACCTCCCAGTACACCTCTCAGTCCGAGCCCCTCACCACCAGCATCCTGCTGGTGGACGATCACCCGTCCAACTTGATCGCCTTGGAGGCAATCCTGGAGCCGCTGGGTCAGCGACTCGTCCGTGCGAGCTCGGGCCGGGAGGCGCTGCGTCACCTGCTGCGCGAGGACTTCGCCGTCATCCTCCTGGACGTGCAGATGCCGGACCTCAGCGGCTTCGAGACGGCGCGCCTGGTCCGTCAGCGGCAGCGCTCGCGCTACACGCCCATCATCTTCCTCACCGCGCACAGCCGCGAAGAGTCGGACCTGGTCCACGGCTACGAGCACGGCGCGGTGGACTACGTGGTGAAGCCCTTCAACCCGGACGTGCTGCGCTGGAAGGTGGAGGTGTTCGTGTCGCTCTTCCTCCAGCAACAGCGGCTCCAGCGTCAGGAGGCCGCGCTGTGGGAGCTGGAGCGGAGAATGCTGGCCCGGCAGAGCGAGCAGCGCTTTCGCTCGCTGGTGGACGCGCTGCCGCTGTTCGTCTGGGCCATGCTCCCGGATGGTGCCATCACCTATACCAACCGGTGCTGGCTGGAGTACGCGGGGCTGACCCCCGAGCAGGGCCGGAGCTGGAACGCCGTCGACGCCACCCTCCACCCGGAGGATCTGCCGCGCGCCCAGGCAGCCTGGGAGCACTCGCACAAGACGGGGCAGCCCTCGGTGGTGGAGTACCGGATTCGCCGCAACCGTGACGGCACCTATCGCTGGTTCATGGGCCGCATGCTCCCGGAGCTGGAGGAGGGCATGCTCACGGGGTGGATCGTCACCGCCACGGACATCGATGACAGCCGGCGCGCCATCGAGGCCCTGCAGGCGGCCAACGAGGCGAAGGACATCTTCCTCACCATGGCCGCGCATGAGCTGCGCACGCCCCTGCAGGCGGCTCGGGGCTTCGTCTACCTGGCGCGGCTCAAGGGGAGCAGCGGCATGGGCGAGGGCGTGGAGCGGGCGCTCCAGGGGCTGACCCGCAGCGTGGACCGGATGGCGAGGCTCGTGGAGAACCTGCTCGACATGAGCAAGCTCCAGCGGGGGGAGCTGAGCCTGGAGAAGGGCAAGGTGGACCTGCGCGAGCTGCTCACCGAGGTGGCCGAGCACCTCCAGCCCTTCGAAGGGAGCTGGCGCATCGAGGTGCGAGTCCCCGAGGGGCTGGTGCTCACGGGAGATCGCCAGCGGCTGGAGCAGGTCTTCACCAACCTGATCTCCAATGCCCTGCGCTACTCACCCGATGGAGGGCTCATCACCGTGGAGGCGCGAAAGGAGGGAGCGCTCTTCCACGTGTGGGTCCGGGATCGAGGCCTGGGGATTCCTCCGGACAAGCTGCGCCTCGTCTTCGAGCGGTTCAGCCAGGCGCACGGCACTTCCTATGGAGGCTTGGGGCTGGGGCTGAGCATCGCCCGGGGCATCGTCGAGCGGCACGGAGGCCGCATCTGGGCGGAGTCCACCGGGCAGGCGGGGGAGGGGAGCACCTTCCACGTCGTGCTTCCTCCAGAGCCGCGCCCGCCCTCGAACGAAGAGCCCCGGTGGAACCGCCAGCCATCAGAGGAGCGAGGCGAGGCCGTGCCAGTCTCGCCCTAGCTTCAGCCCGTCTTCTTCTCGCGGGCGCCGCGCGCCTTGGCGTGGGCCTTGTCGAAGCCCTCGTAGAAGCGCACGGCCTGCTCGCCCACCGACTGGATGTGCTGGTTGTTGAGGTAGGCGGTGATGGGCGCGGCCACCAGAGGCATGGCCCGGCCCAGCGTGGGCAGGCCCCCCTTCACCAGCAGCTTCGCCGCCAGCCCGCTGAGCACCTTCGGGCTGGAGCGCTGCATCGGACCCAGCCCATTGGCGTAGCCAAACAAGTCCAGCAGCTCGCCCCGGGTGCGCTCGCTCTTGAGGTTCACCTTGTAGAGCGTGGCCACGTCCACCAGGAGGATGATCTGCAGCCACGACATGAAGACGAGGTCAGCGGGCACGGAGATGAGGCCGAACACGCCGCTGATGCCGCCGGCCATGCTGGCCAGCCCCTTTTTCCCGTCGATGAGGTGCTGGGCCAGCTCCTTGGGGCCCGCCGAGGGGAAGCGCTTCTCCAAGTCAGTGATGCGCTGGCGCGAGCGGGCGATCTCCTGCAGGACGATGTCCGACAGCTTGGCGCTCGCCAGCTTCTTCGCCTCGGCGGGAGTAAAGCTCTTGAGCGCGCTGAGGCGCTCGACGAAGTCATCGTAGAAGGCCATGGTTCTCTAATAACCCCGCTCGGCCAGATACAGGTCCACCAAGGCGCCTTCCTCGTACCAGGCGTGGCGCATCTCCGAGTTGAACCAGCGCGAGTCCGGCTTGGCGCTGCGGATCTCCAGCTTCACCCCGTTGGGGCCCGTGTCGATGACGGCCGCGCGGGCCTTGCAACTCGGCCCCACGTCGTCTCCGTAACCGCCCTCCAGGCACACCTCATCTCCCACAGCCAGGCGCCGGGTGTACTCGGTGCCCAGGTAGCGAGCGTCCTCGCAGCTCGCGCCCGCCGCGGACTTCTTGTGGGAGGAGCAGCGGTCCACCGGAGGCGCCTTGACGTAGGGGACCTGGCTGCCGAAGAGCGTGTCCTCGTCCTGAGGGTTGGGCCGGGTCTCGATGCGAGAGCAGCCCACCACCGAGAGCATCAGGCCGCTCACCACCCACATCCTCTTCATCGTGTCGTCCCTCCAGGGCTCGTGCCGCACATGGCGCGGGGAGGCCCCGAGCATGGCAGAGCGCGAGCCGGAGGGTAAAGGGCGCAAGGCCCGTCGCGTCAGAAGCTCAGCGCTTGAACTGCAGCAGCTGGCCAATGTTGAGCGGGACGTTGCCGCTGCCGGAGGTGAGGCGCCCGCTCAGGTTGACCTGGGCGTTGCCCGAGCGCAGCGCGGTGGCGGCCGAGGCGGCGCGGGCGAAGTTGATCTGCAGCGGGAGCGTCACCTGGCGGGTGCCGCCGCCGTCGAGCATGCCCAGGTCGCCCGTGGAGAGGGTGCCCACGCTGGCGCCGGCCACCTTGAGGTCTCCGGCGAGGCCGGCCACGGGCAGCGGGAAGCTGTTGCGGTTGGTGATGTTGAGGGGGAACTCCACCGTGGCTCCGCTGATGGAGAGGTTGGTGATGCGGGGAGCCTCGAACTGGACGTTGGGAATCTTGGGGACCTCGAAGGTGCCCTCCTTCTCCAGGGGAAAGGAGAGGACGCCGATGGGGGTGTTGATGCCCACGCTGCCCTGAACCTTGAAGAGGGCCTGGTCCTTGTTGAGGAACGTCTCCACCACGGGGACGATGTCCGCGAACTTCACGTTGGCGGGGAAGACGAGCTCGCTGCTGTCATGCGCCTTGAGGTTGAGTCCGTTGCGAGGGGCGCCGGCCACCACCTGCTTGCCCTCGACGAAGAAGGCGTAGTCCACCTTGGCGAGCGACAGGCCGAAGGTGTTGGGGTTGCGCACCTCGTAGACGACGTCCACGGTGGCGTCCGAGAGCGAGGCGCTGGACAGGCGCGCGGTCTTGAAGGTGACGGTGGGTTTCTTGAAGAGCTTCTTGAGCGTGGCGCAGCCGGTGAGGGTGACGAGCGACAGGGACAGGAGCAGGAAGAGCGTTCGTTTCATGGTGGGCCAGGGCTTAGCAGTGGTAAGTCCAGGTGGCTAATGATGGAGGATGCGCGTGCCTGGCGAAACCCCCAACCCTGTCCCACGCCTCGTCCTGCTCCTGGTGTCCGTGGGGGTGTTCGCGGCGGCGTGCAGCCGGAGTCCATCGGAGCCGTCCGCGCCCAAGGTGGCGCTGAGCTCCTGCCGCGTCGAGGGCATTGAGTACCAGACCCTGTGCGGCACCTATGAAGTCTTCGAGGACCGGGTGGCGAAGCAGGGGCGGAAGATTCCTCTGCGCGTGGTGGTAGTGCCCGCACTGGCAGCCTCGGCGGAGCCGGATCCGCTGGTGCTGCTGGCGGGAGGCCCGGGGCAGGCGGCCTCGAAGGTGACGATCTTGCAGATGGTGGACCGCATCCACCGCAACCGAGACATCTTGTTGGTGGACCAACGGGGTACGGGCGGCTCGGGAGCGCTGAAGTGCGCACCGGATCCCGAGGACAGCGGGCTTGCGGAGAAGTTCGATGACGCATTCCGCGAGGAGGACTTCCAGAAGTGCCTGAAGGGCTATGACGCGGACCCGCGCCTCTACACCACGCCCATCGCCATGGAGGACCTGGATGAGGTGCGCGAGGCGCTGGGCTACGAGAAGCTGAACCTGTGGGGGGTGTCGTACGGGACGCGTGCTGCGCTGGTGTACATGCGGCAGCACCCGGACCGGGTGCGCTCGGCGATCCTCGATGGCGTGGCGCCCATGAGCCTGTACCTGCCGCTCTACATGCCGAGGGACGGGCAGCGGGCGTTGGATTTGCTCTTCGAGCACTGTGAGAAGGACGTGAACTGCGCCCAGGCGTTCCCCGACCTGAAGAAGCGGGTGGAGGCGCTGCTGGAGCGGATGGCGCAGGCGCCGGAGAAGGTGCAGGTGAAGCACCCGCTGACGGGGGTTCCGGAGGAGTTCACTCTGTCCCGGCACGCGTTCCTGCAGATGATGTTCGGCCAGCTCTACTCGCCGGAGATCGCCACGCTGGTGCCGCTGATGCTGGACCGGGCGACGAAGGGCGACTGGGCGCCGTTCATCGCGCTGAGCCAGGGAATCTCAGGCGGGATGAGCGATACGATCAGCCACGGCATGTTCTTCTCGGTGGTCTGCGCGGAGGACGCGCCCTTCATCACCGACGAGGCGATTGTGCGTGAGGCAAAGGGCACGTGGTTCGGTGCGCAGCAGATCCGCAACATTCTCGAGCCCTGCAAGGTATGGCCGAAGGGCACGGTGCCCGAGGGATATCGGGATCCCGTAACGTCCTCGGTGCCCACGCTGTTGCTGTCCGGCGAGCTGGATCCGGTGACGCCGCCCTCGTGGGGCGAGGAGGCGAAGAAGACGCTGAGCCACAGCCTGCATGTGGTGGTGCCGGGAGTGGGGCACAACACGGCGGTGCTGGGCTGTGTGCAGTCGTTGATGGCGGACTTCGTGAAGCAGGGCACCGTGGATGGGCTGAAGTCCACCTGCGCCTCGGACCTGACGCGCCCGCCGTTCTTCACGTCCTTCGCAGGCCCGGTGCCGTGATGGGAACACTCCAATGATTGAAGTGCGCAACCTGCACAAGCGCTTCGGCGCGGTGACGGCGGTGGAGGACGTGTCCTTCTCTGCGGCGGACGGTGTCGTCACCGGCCTGCTCGGCCCCAATGGCGCCGGGAAGACGACGACGCTTCGCATGCTCTACACGCTCGTCCGGCCCGACCGGGGCGCCGCCCGCATCGACGGCCTGGACGTGGCCGAGAAGCCCCTGGAGGTGCGCCGCGCCATCGGCGTGCTGCCGGACGCCCGCGGCCTCTACCCGCGCCTCACGGCCCGTGAGCACGCGCGCTACGCCGGAGAGCTTCATGGGCTGTCCGGCTCGCTCCTGGACAAGCGCGTGGCCGAGCTGATCGAGCTGCTGGACATGAAGGACATCGCCGACCGGCGCGCCGAGGGCTTCAGCCAGGGCGAGCGCATGAAGGTGGCCCTGGCCCGCGCGCTCGTGCACAACCCGCGCAACGTGCTGCTGGACGAGCCCACCAACGGGCTCGACGTCATGAGCACCCGCGCCGTGCGCACTCTCATCCGCCGCCTCAAGGAGCAGGGCCACTGCATCCTCTTCTCCAGCCACGTCATGCAGGAGGTGGGCGCGCTGTGTGACCGCATCGTCGTCGTGGCCCGGGGCCGCGTGGTCGCAGAGGGCACTCCGGACGAGCTGCGCGCCCGCACCGGCAAGGAGAGCCTCGAGGAGGCCTTCGTGTCCGTCATCGGAACTGACCAGGGGTTGATGCAATGAGGAAGCTCATCGGCACCGTCTTCCGCAAGGAGATGAAGGACCACCTCCGGGATCGGCGCTCGGTGACGAGCGCGCTCGCCGGCCCCCTCATTGGCCCCGTCATCTTCGCCGTCATGTTCACGGTGATGGCCTCGTGGTTCCGTGAGGGCAAGCCACTCGAGGTCTCCATCATCGGCCGCGAGAACGCTCCCAGCCTCATGGCCTTCCTCCAGAGGCAGGGCGCCACCCTCGCGGACGCGCCCGCGGACTACGAGGCGCAGATTCAGGCCGGCAAGCTGGACGCCGTGCTCATCATCCCCTCGGACTACGGCAAGGACTTCTCCTCCGGGCACACCGCCTCGGTGCAGCTCGTGGTGGACAACTCGCGCAACCAGGCCCGCTCCACCGTTCGTCGCCTCACCAGCCTGCTCCAGGGCTACTCGGGCATGTTGGGCGCTGAGCGTCTCTTCGCCCGAGGCGTGGCCCCCGAGCTGGCCACCCCCGTCCGCGTGGACGAGGTGGACCTGGCCACTCCCGAGCGCATGGCCGCGAACGTTCTCAACATCATCCCCATCTTCCTCGTGTTCGCCGCCTTCATGGGCGGGATGAACGTGGCCATCGACGCCATGGCCGGTGAGCGCGAGCGCGGCTCGCTGGAGCCCCTGCTCCTCAACCCTGTGCATCGCGGCGCCGTGGTGACGGGCAAGTGGCTCACCACCGTGGTGCTTGCGTGCGTGGCCATCGGCGTGTGCCTCGGGGCCTTCCTCCTCGCCGTCAAGAGCGTGCCCCTGCAGGACCTGGGCGTGAAGGCGCGCTTCGACGCCGCCGCCGTGCTGGGCATGTTGGCCACCGTGGTGCCGTTGGCCTTCTTCGCCTCGGCGGGACAGATGCTGGTGTCCACCTACGCTCGCTCCTTCAAGGAAGCGCAGACCTATATCCAGCTCCTGCTGCTGCTGCCCATGCTCCCCGGCATGCTGCTGGCCGTCTCTCCCATCCAGAGCCAGCTGTGGATGTACATCGTCCCCGTCTTCGGCCAGCAGCTCCTCATTGGCGAGGTGATGCGAGGCCAGGCCGTGGGGCCCATCCCGTTCCTCCTGGGAGTCGTTGGCTGCGCCGCCGCGGCGGCCGGCTGCCTCATGCTCACCACGCGCCTCCTGGCCGAAGAGCGCATCATCTTCGGCCGGGCGTGACGCGGTGCGTTCAGTCCATTTGACGCGGAGTGCGGGCGAAGACTTCCGTTTGGCGGCGGATGGTGTGAGTCTGCGCGGTATGCGGACGAGCCCGTTGACGCCGCCTCCCCTGGCCGTCGAGCCCATGACGCGAGCGATCCTCTTCGAGGGATTGTTCGTGCATGGGCTGCCGCGCAACGAGCGCTTCGAGGCGGAGATGCGCGAGGCTGGCTTCGATCGGGACGACTTGCTGCCGCAGTACCCGCTGAAGCTGTTCCGGCAGTGCCTGGACATCGCCTGCAAGCACTTCTACCCGGGGCTCACGGTGGAGGAGGGGCGGCGGCGGCTCGGGCAGCAGTTCGTGCAGGGCTTCGGGCAGACGGTGCTGGGCCGTGTGGTGTCCGTGAGCGTGCCGCTGCTGGGGCCCGCGCGCTTCCTCAAGAAGTTTCCGGAGCACCTGCGGTTCGACTCCTCGCCCATCGTCGTGAACGCCGTGCAGGTCTCCGAGCGCCAGTTCCGCATGGAGTTCCGCACCGGCGTGGGCCTGTCGCCCTACTTCCTCTGTGGCTTGCTCGAGGAGGCGCTGCGGATGGCGCGCGTCACCCCGGTCATCCGCGTGGCCCCGACGTCGCCGATCAGTTTCGATCTGCACATCACCTGGTAGCCCCGAGGGGCCGGTTTGTCCGGGATCGATCCTCGCAGGTCGGGTTCCGTGGCGGGCGCGGAGCCAACCCAGCACAATGCGAGGGATGAGACCCGAGCGAGAGATGTCCCTCCTCCCCCCCGTGCCGCAGTCCGTGGCGACGACGCAAGGTGAGCCGTGCTTTGGGAAGTACCAGGGCGAGCTACCCGAGGTGGACCTGGGCCGGCTCCGAGGCCGCTGGGCGCTCGCCGTGGCCGCCCGCCTGCTCAAGCGCAAGCGCTGGCTCTACACCTTCGCCGCGACCCCCGAGGTTGCGGCCCTCTTCGCCGTGGTGGACCTGGGCTACACCTCGAGCGCCTTCGCTGTCGCGGTGGATCTCCAGGAGCGCCGGCCGCTCTGTGACGTGAGCTTCCTGGGCGCACCCGGCCCATGGGTGGAGGTGAGCGACCGGCCAGGTGCCGGGCTGACCGCCTCCTTCCGGACGCTGGGAGGCCGGCTGTCCGCGCGCCGGGGCGAGGACGACGAGCGCTACCAGCTCGAGGTGGACGTGAGCCGCGTGAGGACCGGGAGCCTCCAGACCTTCCAGTGGCGCGGCGAGCTGCTGGTGGCCGGTGGGCCTCCGGCGCTCACGCTGATTGCGCCCGTGGAGGGCGACGGGCTGGTGAACGTGACGCAGAAGCGCGGCGGGCTGCTGGCGCTGGGGAGCCTGGAGGTGGGCGGCAAGCACTTCCGGCTGGACGGGGGCGTGGGCGGCCTGGACTACACGCAGGGCTACCTGGCGCGGCATACCGCGTGGCGGTGGGCCTTCGCCGCGGGCCGGCTGGCGGATGGCACGCCCACCGGCTTCAACTTCGCTGAGGGCTTCAACGAGAAGGACGGACACAACGAGAGCGGCTTCTGGGTGGGGGATCGGCTCTACCCGCTGGCGCCCGCGCGCTTCGAGTACGACCCGAAGGAGCTGCTCGATCCATGGCGGGTGACGACGGTGGATGGCGCGGTGGACCTGCGCTTCAAGCCCATCTACGTCCACCGGGATGAGAAGGACCTGCGGCTGGTGGTGAGCCACTTCGCGCAGCCCGTGGGCCTCTTCGAGGGCACGGTGAAGGCGGGGGGCCGCACGTACACCCTGTCGAACGTGCCCGGAGTGACCGAGGAACAGGACATGATCTGGTGAGCCTACCCGCGGGGGCAGCTACGAGCCCGGCGCGGGCCCTGCTAGGCTTGGGGGCCGATCTTGTCCTCCCTCTCGTCTGGCACTGTCGTTGGCAGGTACCGCGTCGCTCGCCTGATTGCCCAGGGCGGGATGGCCGAGGTGTACCGTGCGGAGCAGACGCTCACCGGAGGCATCTCCCGTCCGGTGGCGCTCAAGGTCATCCGGCCGGAGTATTCGGAGTCGGCGGACTTCCGGGAGATGTTCCTGGACGAGGCCCGCACGGCCTGCACGCTGAACCACCCCAACATCGCCCACATCTATGAAGTCGGCGAGGTGGACGGCCTGCTCTACATGGCCATGGAGCTGGTGACGGGCGCGCCGTTGTCCACGGTGGCGCGGACGCTGCACTCGCGCGGCGAGCGGCTCACGGATGAGGGACTGCTGGCGGTGGGCATCTTCACCTGCGCGGCGCTGGAGGCCGTGCATGCGCACCAGGAGCTGGTGCACCGGGATGTGTCGCCGCAGAACATCCTGCTGGCGCCCAACGGGACGCTGAAGCTCATCGACTTCGGCATTGCGCAGGCGGCCACCAACCGCAACCTGACGCAGGTGGGGACGACGAAGGGCAAGGCGGGCTACTTCTCTCCCGAGCAGGCCATGGGGAAGAAGCTGGATGGGCGCAGTGACTTGTTCTCGCTGGGCATCACCCTGTACCAGCTGGCTGCGGGCACCACGCCGCTGGACGTGAACAGCAACGTCACCGAGCGCCACTCCGCGCTGGTGAAGGGCAAGTGGGAGCCGCTGGAGCGCGTGTGCCCCGGTCTGCCGCGAGGCTTCTACGCGGTCGTGGGCCGCTCCCTGCAGGTGAAGCCCGAGGACCGGTACCCCGACGCGGCCGCCATGCGCGAGGACCTGGAGGCGGCGGCGCTTGGAGCGGGGCTGGCCGTGGGCCCGTCATCGCTCGCGGGGTACGTGCAGGAGCAGTCCGGCGCGTTCTCGGTCATCCCCACGGGGGTGAAGCGGCCGCGCGGCTCGCTGGTGGGCGTGCCCAACACGCCCTCGCGGCCGAGAGAGCCGGCGTTCTTGCAGAAGCAGCCGGTGAGGGCCGCACTCGGGGTGGTGACGGCGCTGGCGCTCGTGGGAGGAGGGCTGGTGGTGTGGAAGGGGCTGCAGCGCCCCAAGCCGGTGCCGCACCCGGTGACGGAGGTGACGCCTCCCACTCCACCGAGCACTCCGCCGAAGGTGGCGGTCGCGGAGGCGGCTCCGCGCGACTCGGTGCCTCCCGAGGTGAAGGCCTCGCCAAGCAGCGCGCCGTCTCTCAGTGAGGACGAGGTGGTGCCTGTTCCCAAGCCGGGCCGTGAGCGGACGCGCCGGGAGACCCGCCGTCCGTCTCCCGCCTCGGCGCCCACGCCTTCAGTGACGGCGAAGACTCCCGCGCCCGCGCCCGAGGAGGTACTGACGGGCGAGGGCGTCCTCCGCATCAAGGCGACGACAGGCACCGCCGTGGAGGTGAAGCTGCCGGGCCGCGGACGTGAGGCGCTGCCGATCTCGATTCAGCGCATGGCAGCGGGGACGCACACGGCCGAGTTCTTCATCAGCGGCGGCACTACCGCCCGCTGCGTCGTGAAGGTGAGGCCCGACCGGCGCACGGTCGTCACGTTCGATGGGAAGAGCTGCGCGGTGGAGTACCTGTAGGCGCGGGCCGTGAGCGGTGGGCCGCGTGGGGCCTACTCGGTCCGCAGGGCCTCCAAGGGGTTCAGCCGGGAGGCTCTCCAGGCGGGGCATCATGGCGGCGAGCGCGAGCGGACGGCCGAGTGGCGCCGAGGAAGAGAAGGCCTGTGGGGCCGCCTGGCTACGGGCGAGCCCCTCGGAGGCGGCGGTTCTCGGCTTCCAGCTCGGCGATGCGATTCTCCAGCCGCTGGAGCGCCTGCGCCACCTCGGCGGCATCGAGCTTCTGCGGGAGGTGCTTTGGGCAGTTCACGTCCCAAGCGCTCACCGTGATGAGGACCACCTGCTCGGGGCGCGCCCGGTATTCAGCGGGAGCGAGCTGGGCCAATAGCTCGTCCGTCGCGGGGACGGTCCGCGCCGTGCCCCAGACCTTGACGCGGCGCTGGCGCGCGTAGTCGATGAGGAAGAGACAGACCCGATTGTTCTCGGACAGGTTGCCCGTCGAGATGTACTGGCGGTTGCCCACGAAATCGACGAACCCGAGCGTGTGGCTGTCGAGCCCCCGGATGAAGCCTCGGGGACCGCCTCGGTGCTGGATGTACGGCTGCCCCTCGGCGCTCGCGGTGGCCAGGAACCCTGTGTCTATCTGCGCGAGGAACGCGCGCAGGCTCTCCGTCACCTCGGTCTCGAAGCCACCGTCGCGCTCCATCCGGGAGTACGCGGCCCGGGAGCCGCGCTCGCTCTGCACCTGCTTCACCGCCGGGGAGAAGGCCACATCGCTCGAAGGGGGATTCATCGGAAAGAACCTCCAGGTATCCGGCGGCTCGGGGGAGTCCGCTCTGGAGACCAAGGTACGGAGTTCCCACTTCGACAACAATGGCGCGCCCGTGGTAACAGTATTCCAGGGAGTGGAATAATGGATCGAGTCGAGGAGTGGCGCCTCTTCGTGTCCGTCGCGAGCTTGGGGAGCTTCATCGAGGCGGCCCGTGCCCATTCGCGCTCCCCTCAGAGCGTCACCCGGGCCATCGCCGCGCTGGAGAATCGGCTGGGCACGCGCTTGCTGAACCGGACCACTCGCTCTGTCTCGCTCACGGGGGAAGGCGAGCGCTACCTTGAGCGCAGCCGCCGTGCGCTGGGGGAGTTCGATCTCCTCGAAGCACCCTCGGACGCTCGGACCGAGCTGCGCGGCATGCTGTCCGTGACGGCGTCGGTGCTGTTCGGACAGCTCCACCTCGTGCCGGTGGTGGCCGAGTTCCTGGAGGCCCATCCCCAGCTGGACCTGAGGCTCACCCTGCTGGATCGCGTGGTCTCGCTGGCCGAGGAGGGCATGGACTTGGGCGTGCGGATCGGGGCGCTTCCTGACTCGGCGCTGCGGGCCCGCCTCGTCGGCCACGTGCGCTCGGTCATTTGCGCGAGCCCGGCGTACTTGAAGCGCGCGGGCGTGCCGAAGGATCCGGAGGCGCTGGCCAGCCACGCGTGCATTGTGTTCACGAACACGACGCCCATCGCGGACCGGTGGTCCTTCCCGAGCGGTGGGAAGCGGGAGCGGAGCGTCGCCGTGCACGCACGGCTGATCGTCAACACGGCGCAAGCGGGCATCGAAGCCGCGCTGGCCGGAGTGGGGCTGGTGCGGGTCCTCTCCTATCAGGTGGACTCGCTGCTCGCGGACAAGCGGCTTCGCGTGGTGCTCGAGCTGTTCGAGCCAGAGCCGGTTCCGGTGCACCTCGTGCACCTGCCCGGTCCCCAGAGCCGGGCGGCGGCGGCCTTCCTAGAGTTCGCGGCCGAGCGGCTGCGGAAGAGGCTCGGCTCGCGGACCTAGGGATTGCCCTCTTGGCCGAAGGAGCGCAGCAACTTCACCAGCTCGGAGACGACCTCGGGCTTCTCGGTGAGGTCTGGGTTGCCCGGCATGCTCGGCGACTTCCCCATGGCGGCGCCGCCCATGAGGATGGTCAGGGCAATGCGCTCATCCGTGACGGACTTCTGCCACTCGGGGTCACGATAGTTCCGGGGCTTCGGGTTCAGCGCTGCGGCGGAGGGACCGTTGCCGCGGCCCTCGGCACCGTGGCAGGGGACGCACCGCTGGGTGAAGGCCACACGGGCCTCCTCGGCGGCGCTGGCATACGTGGGGGCGGCCACAGGCGCGGCGGTGGGCACCGCTGCCGGACCGGGAGCCAGGATGTCCGAGCCCTGAGCGACCCACGCCCCGAGCTGCTTGCGCTCCTCCTCGGTCATGGCGGTCATGTTCCCGAGCGGCATCGTATGGGTCTGTACCGCGCGCACGAAGATGCGCTGGGCATGGGCCTTCAGGCGCTCGGGGGTGTCGAGCATCACGCCCAGGGGCGGTGCGGTGAAGGACGGGTTGGTGGGCTTCTCGGCGTGGCACGTCACGCAGCGCGTCTGGACGATGGTCTGCGCCGTGGCGAACGAGACCTTGGGGCCCGCGGCGAGCGCGGAGTCGATCTCGACGGACTTCGGGGCAGTGATGGCCGCGACGGTGACGATGGCGCCCACCGTGCCGGCGAACACCACCGGGTGAGTCTGGGCGCGGAAGTTCATGATGTACTTCACGCCAGCGCCCGCGAGGAACAGCAGGGCGAGAATGGCCCACGGCTCCGGGTGCCCGTAGAGCACCGGGAAGTGGTTGGACAGCATGGTGAACAGCACGGGCAGCGTCAGGTAGTGGTTGTGCGTCGAGCGCAGCTTGGCGCGGGCGCCGTACGAGGTATCGACCGGGCGGCCCTCCCGCGTGGCGGCCAGCATCTCCTGCTGGGCGGGGATGATGATGCGGAAGACGTTGGAGGCCATGATGGTGCCGAGCATGGCTCCCACCTGGAGGAAGGCGGCGCGCGGAGTGAAGACCTGGGTGATGCCGTAGGCGGCGGCGGTGATGAGGACGAAGCCCACGGCGCCGAACGCGCGGTTGTCGCGGATGAGGGGCGTGTGGCAGAGCCCGGTGTAGACGATGAAGCCCGCGATGATGAGGCCGAGGCTGATGTGGACGGCCTGCCCATGAGACAGGGGCGAGCTCGCGTCGGTGAGCATCGCGCGGTCGCCCATGTAGTAGACGATGATGAGCAGCAGGAAGCCGGTGATCCAGGTGGAGTAGGACTCCCACTTGAAGAAGTGGAGCGGGGTCGGCAGGGCCTGGAGGCTCTTGCGCTTGACGACCTCGTAGAAGCCGCCGCTGTGAGCCATCCACAGCTCGCCGACGACCTCACCCTCGAGGGGGCGGCCGGGCTTGCGCAGCTGGCTGTCCAGCCACATGAAGAGGAACGAGTCGCCGATCCACATGATGGCGGCAATCACGTGGGCCCAGCGGACAACGAGGTTCAGCCATTCCTGGACGACGGGGTTCATCAGGTCTCGGCTCGGAGAGCGGCGGAGCGCGCGGGAGCGCGGCGCGGGCAAAGGACGATAGAGGAGGAGGGCCCTCGGGACAACATGCCCGCCTAAGCGTGTGTTGCGCGGGTGGACTCGGTTTTGCGTCGGCCCTCGAGGATCTTCAGGAACGAGCGGCTGCGCAGCTCCTCCAGCGAGAGCCCCGTCGCCAGGGCCTCTTCCTCGGTGATGGCGCCGCAGGCAATGCCGCGCAGGAATGAGTTCAGCAGCCCCTGGCCCGTGGCTGCGTCGTCGAACACGTCCCCGAGCAGCGTCGCCTGGGCTGCCTTCTCCATGAAGCTCTTGAGCCGGCGCGAGGCCGCATCCAGGCCTTCCAGGAAGAACGCGTACACCGCCGCGTAGCGCACCGGCAGCTGCGCCGGGTGCAGGTCCCACCCCTGGTAGTAGCCCAGCTCCAGCGAGTGCCGCGTGTGCTCGTACGCCAGCCGCCATGCGCGGTGCACCGTCTCGCGGTTCTCCTGCTGCTGCGCCTCGGTGAGCACGCGCCCTCCGTCGCGCTTGTGCGGCCCCACGGGCATGACGTTGGTGGCTCCATCCGAGAGCGCCACCCCTGTCCCCGCCAGCGACACCTGCGCCACGTGGCGCGCGAAGTCGCAGGCCGGGTGCATCATGCTCTGGTACGCCGCCGTGATGTTGAGCGTGGCCGTGTAGTCATACACGCCCAGGTGCGCCCCCACGCAGCGCCCCTCGGCCGCCGCCACCAGCGATGGCAGCGCCAGCCGTCCCTGCCGGTCGAACAGGGACTGCGGCGTCTCCACCATCAGCTCCAGCTTCAGCGTGCCCGGCGCCAGACCCTTGTCCTGCTCCAGCACCTCCAGCATGCGCACCAGCGCCGTCACCTGCTCGGGCGAGAGGACCTTGGGCAGCGTGACGACGAAGTTCGCCGGTAACTTGCCGCCCGTGCGCTCCAGCAGCGTGGTGACGAACAGCTCCAGCGTGCGCGAGGCCCGCTCGAACAGCTCTTCCGTGAGCGACTTGATGCGGATGCCCACGAAGGGCGGAAGCAGACCCTCCGCCAGGCCCCGGGCCAGCTGCTCCGCGGCGGACACCGCGTGCCCGTCCTCCTCCGCGTCCGGCCGGTACCCGTACCCATCCTCGAAGTCGATGCGGAGGTCCTCCACCGGCTCGCGCTCGAGCTTGGCCACCACGCGCTCGTATACCCGCGTGGCCAACCCGTCGTGCTCCGGCAGGCTCAGGCACGTGGCCAACGTCTTCGCATCTGGGGCGTGCTCGCGCAGCGCCGCCAGCGCCAGCTGACCCATCTTCCGCGCCGTCTCCGCCTTGAAGAGCTGCGCCCCGCCGTACACCGTGTGCACGGGCTGGCGGCTCGGAGACTCCCCCGGGTACACCTGGGTGTACTCCTGGTTGGACTTCGTCAGCGCCGCACGCGCGGCCGGGATGCGGGAGGAGAGCTTCGGCGTCATCCCCCTTCAGCTACCACGGTACGTGGAGTAGCCGAAGGGACTCAGCAGCAGGGGCACGTGGTAGTGCTCACCCGCGGAGTGGATCTCGAACACCACGGAGACGTACGGATAGAAACCCCGCACCGAGTGCGTCCGGAAGTAGTCCGCCGTGTGGAACGTCATCCGGTACAGGCCGGGCTGCAGGTTCGTGCCCGGGGGCAGGAAGTCCTTCACGCGGCCATCCGAGTTGGTGGTGCCCTTGGACAGCTCGCGCCAGCCGCCGGTGCCGTCCTGGGCCTCCAGGGTGATGGGGACTCCGGCCGCCGGGCGGCCCCACTGCGTGTCGAGGACGTGGGTGGACAGGGTGCTCATGGCGAGGTGAGGAGCTTCTCCAATCGAAGGCGGGTGATTTGCGCCTGCTCGCCGGCTGCGATGCGCAGCTCTAGAGCCGGCGGGTTCGTCATGCGCTCGCGCAGGTGCTCGAGCATCTCCCGGGCGCTCTTGCCCGTGGCGCAGATGAGGAAGGTGAAGCCGAAGCGCGCCTCGTACTCGCGGTTGCCGTCTGCGAGCGCCTGAACCACATCCTCGGTGGCGCCCTCCATGCCCTTCTGCTCCTGTTCGGACCAGGCGCCGGAGGCCTTGAAGCGCTCGCGCAGCTTCTCCACGTCGCCGATGCGCGGGTGGTGAGAGATGGCTTCCTTCCAGTCCTCTGGCCCCGTTTGGGACCAGAGCCAACCGGCCTCCGCATACACGGAGGGCACGTCCTTGAAGGGACGCGCCCGCGCCATGGCGTCCGCCCAGCGGTGCGAGCCGCAGCACCGCAGGAGCTCCGCCTGGGCGTCCTCGAGGGACAGCCCATTGAGCCACTCGAGCTTGTTCACGCAGGACGCCCGTGGACCCGGAGCCGGCTGATGCCGCCGTCCGGGAAGATGTTCAGGCGCACGTGGGTGAAGGGCCCCTGGGCGCGCAGCTCGGACTCGTAGAAGTGCTGGTGGTGCGCCTGCAGCTTCGTGCGAGGGAGGATCTCCTGCCAGGCGATGTCCTTCGCGTTGGCGAAGTCGAGGATGTCTTCCTTCAGGAAGCACCCCTCGACCGAGGCCATGTCCGGGTAGTTGCCCTTGAAGTGGTTGGTGTCGAGCTCCAGCTTGTGCACCGTGCCCGGCACGGCCAGCTTGACGACGATCCAGTCGAAGCCCGGCACGCGCTTGCGGCGCGTCTCCCAGCCCTCGCCCATCGTCACGGCGCGTCCCGGGAGGATGAGGTTGTCCTTGGGCCCGAAGAACGCGTCATTCGTGGTGATGACGATGCCGCCGTTCTCCGCCGCCGCCAGGTCCACCAACTCGCCCGAGCGCAGCTTCGCCAGGTCCGGCTTCACCACGCCGTGCACGCGGAAGCGGGCCACGCCGCCGTCCGGGAAGATGTTGAGGCGCACGTGCGTGAAGCGCCGGTCGCTGGCCACGGGCAGGTAGTTCTGCGTGCCGCCCACCAGCTTCGTCTTCGGGACGATCTCCGTCCACGCCGCGCCCGTGAGCGACTCAGGGTCGGGCGAGCCCTCCACCTCCAGCCCGTCCACCGAGGCGTACTCGGGGAAGTTGCCGAGGAAATGGTGGGTGTCCACGTTCACGCCGCGGATGACGCCCGGCAGGCCCAACTGGAGGATGCACCAGTCGTAGCCCGGCACGCGCTTGCGGCGCGTCTCCCAGCCGTCCATCCACTTACCGAACTCGGTGTACTTGTCCGGGATGAACACGCCGCGGCCCGGCTTGAGCAGGTTCTCTTTGGGGGCGAAGAACTCGTCATTGGCGAGTAGGGCCTTGCCGCCCACCTTCTCGGCGGCCAAGTCAATGAGCTCGGCGAAGGCGACGCGCACCTTGCCTTCCTCGGGGGTCTGCATGCGGGAACTCCTCCTGCCAATACCTTACGCGAATGATCATGCCGCGCCAGGACGGCGCACCCACTGACCTGAAGGACGGGGTAAGGGTTGACCTCGTGAATAAACGGGAACCCCTCGAACCCACGAGCGCTCCACCACGCCCTGGAGTGCGCGCCCCGCGTACGGCGTGAGCTTGTGGCGGTGCAGCACGCCCGAGGGCTCCGGGGTGAAGGAGGCCTCCGGGTCGAACACGAGCAGATCCGCGTCCGCGCCAGGGGCCAGGGTGCCCTTCACGCCCTCCAGGCCGATGAGCCGGGCCGGGTTGCGGCACATCCACCGGACGAGCTCCTCCACTCCATGCCCGCGCTGGCGCATGCCCGTCCACACAGCAGGCAGGCTGAACTGGAGCGAGGCGATGCCGCCCCACGCCGCCGCGAAGTCTCCGCGGTCCAGGTGCTTGAGGGCCGGGGTGCACGGCGAGTGGTCCGACACCACCATGTCGATGTCGCCCTGGGCGAGCCCGGCCCAGAGCTTCTCGCGGTTCTCCGCCTCGCGGATGGGCGGGGCACACTTGAAGTGGGTGGCGCCGTCCGGAATGTGCTCCGCGTCGAAGGTGAGGTAGTGGGGGCACGTCTCCACGGTGAAGGGCAGGCCCTCCTTCTTCGCGGCCGAGATGTCCGCCAGCGCATCCGAGGAGGACAGGTGAACGATGTGGACGCGGCCCCGGTGCTTGCGGCACAGGTCGATCATCATCCGGATGGCGTCATCCTCCCAGCGGCGGGGGCGGGACTTCAGGTAGCTCTCGTAGGCGCGCGTGTCGCCCTGGGGTGGAGCCTCGTGCTCGGTGAGCTCCGCGTGGACGATGAGCGGCACGCCCCGCCGCGCGAGGATGGGCATGGCGCGCTCCAGGTCCTCGCGGGTGACGTGGGGGAACTCGTCCACGCCCGACTGGATGAGGAAGCACTTGAAGCCCGTCACTCCGGCGTCGACCATGCCCTCCAGCTCGCCCGCGTTGCCGGGGATGACGCCGCCCCAGAAGCCGTAGTCGATGGCGCAGCGGCCCTCGGCGGAGGCGGCCTTGATGCGCAGCGCCTCGCGCGACGTGGTGGCGGGGATGGAGTTGAGGGGCATGTCCACCACGGTGGTGATGCCCCCGGCGGCCGCCGCGCGCGTGGCCGTCTCGAAACCCTCCCACTCGGTGCGGCCGGGCTCGTTGATGTGTGCGTGGCAGTCCACCACGCCGGGCATCACCACGTGGTTGCCCACGTCCGTCACTGGCAGGCCCTGCGGCGCGCTCTGGGGCGGCACCACCGCCTCCACCTTTCCGTCCTTCACCACCACTGCGGCTTCCTGCACACCGCTGTCGGTGACGACGCGGCGGCTGGCCAGTACCCAGGGTCCTCCGTTCAAGGCTCGAGCTCCTTCGTGAGGGGATACGATCGAGGAAGCACGAGTGTAGTCAAATCACGTGCTTCTCGCGTCTGGACAACCTACTCGAGGGGGACGAGGTCCCCCTCGGCCGGGTCTGTTTACACCCCCCGTGTTTCCGGCGCTCGTCCAGCGCCGCTCAGGAGGGGGGATTGGGTGGAATCACGGGCAGCGTGTAGCGTGCGCGGCCTTTCCACCAGGGGGGGGAATCATGATCATCTTTGGGACTCGCGGCGTCACCTACAACCACGCCGAGGGCCGTTTTCACTGCCCGCGCTGCAGCGCGGAGCAGGGCTATCACCAGAAGCGCGTGCGGCGGTTCTTCACGCTCTACTTCATCCCGGCCATCCCGCTCGACCTGGTGGGCGAGTACGTGGACTGAGACACGTGCCGGAGCACGTGGGACTTGAAGGTGCTCGAGTACAACCCCGCGGCTGAGAAGAAGGCGTGCACGAGGAGGACCGGATGCGCGCGCTCCACTTCCCGGCGGCATTCGCGGCTTGGTCCCGCAAGGTGCCCGCGCTCCTGCCTCGATGGAGGCCATAGCAACCCCGGGCCAAAGCGGGCAGCATCGGCGGCATGAACCGGCGGGTATTCGTTGGCTTCGTCTTCATGGCTGGAGGGCTGCTGCTCGGAGCGTGCGCACACGCGCCCCAGCGCGACACTTCATTGCAGCCCATCATCGACGTGCACTTCCACGCCACGGGAGCGGAGGAGCAGGGCCCTCCCCCGCTCGCCATGTGCGTGTCGGGTGAGTCCCTTCCGGTATGGGATCCGCGCAAGCCGTGGGCAGAGCCGTTCACCGTGTGGCTCAAGCAGCCCACTTGCAGTGATCCGGTGTGGTCGCAGACGACAGACGAGGCAGTGATGCGCGAGAGCATCGAGGTGCTGCGGCGCTACAACATCACGGCCCTGACGAGCGGCGGCGCCGAGGGCCTTGTGGAGAAGTGGCATGCCGCCGAGCCCACCCGGATCGTGCCCACGCTGTACTTCAACCTGGCGGATCCGCAGCATCCTTCGGTGGAGACGGTACGGCAGTGGTTCAAGGAGGGGCGCTACAAGGCGCTCGCCGAGGTGACGAACCAGTACGGCGGCATCGAACCCAATGACCCGGCCTTCGAGCCCTACCTCGCGCTGGCCGAGGAGCTGGATGTGCCGGTGGGCATCCACATTGGGGCAGGGCCACCGGGAGCGCCATACCTGGGGTTCGAGAAGTACCGCGCCCGGATGCACTCGCCGCTGGCGCTCGAGGAGGTGCTCATGAAGCACCCCAAGCTGCGGATCTACGTCATGCACGCGGGCTGGCCGATGCTCGACGACATGCTCGCGGTGATGTGGGCGCATCCGCAGGTCTACGTGGACACGGGCGTCATCATCTATGCGCTGCCCAAGGCCGAGTTCTACCGGTACCTCCAGCGCCTCGTCGAAGCGGGGTTCGGGAACCGGGTCATGTTCGGGTCGGACCAGATGGTGTGGCCCGGTGTCGTCCCCAAGGCCCTCCAGCTCATCGAGCAGGCGCCGTTCCTGAGCGAGGCGCAGAAGCGCGACATCCTCTACAACAACGCCGCGCGGTTCCTGCGGATGGAGGGTGCGTCCGCGAAGTGACGTGTGCACTGCCGGATGTGCTCGCCGCTGCACACCGGTCTGCACAACCGCGCCCCTAACCCCGCATGCCGCCGTGCGTCAGCCGCTGGCCCGCTCGCTGCAATCTCCTCTGGCACACGGAGGAGAACCCAAGTGAACGGAACGAAGTGGGATGTGCGTGTCTTGGCTGTCGCGGGCGTGGGGCTGATGGGGCTGGCGGCGGTGTTCCTCTGGAGAGACCTGCAGGTCCCCATGGAGATGCTGCTGGCCGTCGTGGCGGTGGGGGCCACGGGGCTGGCGCTGGCGGGAGTTCCCCAGGAGCGGCCCCTCGCCGGTCCCATCGCGGTGCTCACCTGTGCCGTGCTGGGAGGCGCGTGGTACGCGGCCACCAAGTCCGGCCTGTTGCTCGCCGGCCTGGCGGTGACACTCGTGGCCGCGATGCTCTCCGTGTGGCGTTCGCGGCGCGTGGGTGGGGAGAAGGACCGCGTGCAGTCCGTGCTCCTCTGGTACGGGCTGACGGCCGCGGCCATCGCCGCTTCGTGGGCCTTCTACTTCCACTTCCTCACGATGGGCTTCGCGGGAGATGACGTGGGCCGCCGACTGGTGCTCACCCTGGGGTGGCTCGTCGCGGGTGTCGCGCTGGTGCTGCATGGCCGCGCGCGCGGTGAGGGCGTCATCCGTGACGCGGGCTTTGCGTTCATCGCCATCGCGGTGGGCAAGGCGCTGGCCTACGACACCACGCACCTCAGCGGCACCTTGCGCGTGGCGGGCCTGGCGGGCGCCGGCATGCTGATGCTGGGCGGCGCGTGGCTCTCGGCCCGGAACGCGGCTCGGAGCGCTTGAGATGGGACCGATGATCTCCCTGGCCAGCGCGCTGCTCCTGTCGGCGGTGCCTACGGGCCCTTGCTATGTCCCCTCGGATCAGACCGCGGGGTGGAAGCGGGTGGAGCTGCCCGCAGAGGCCCCCGCGCTCGCGGCCCCTGAAGGCCTCGAGCAGTTCCGAGCCGGAGAGCCCACGCTCCTCTCGCAGGTGGATCCACCGGACACGTACCGGGGAGCCCACGAGCGGCAGCTCGGGCGCATGGTGTACGCGTTCCAGGTGCCGAAAGGGACCGTCCGCATGGAGGTGGCCTTCCTCGACTCCCTGAATGGGGCCAAGGTCGACGCGACAGCCTACGTGGGAGGCCGTGCCTATCCGCTGCTCAGCGAGCGGCGGCAGTTCGGCAAGGAGCTCATGCTCGACTGGAGCGTGGTGGGCGTGGACAGCCTGGTCTTGGAGGTGCACCGCCACTTGCGAGAGAAACCCGTGGTGCGGCACTGGCGGGTGGACCGGGAAGTGGTCCCCTCCCAGGAGCTACCGGCGGACTCGGGCTTCAAGGGGACCCGCTCGCTCTACTTCCGGCATCCGGGAGGCCGGCGCATCGAGCTCTGTGACACTCCAGGCCAGCGGATGGTGCTCTGGCGCTGGCCGGAAGGCACGCCCGAGGCCGTGACGCTCACACGCGCTGGCGCGGAAGGGGCTCCCTGACTCAGCTCCCATCCTCCTTCGCCCGTGCGCGCACCTCCGCGGCAAACAGCTCGGCCGCGGGGGTGCGCGGTGCGCCCTTGCGCCACAGGAGCGCCGCGAGCTCAGAGCGTGGAGCCGGTGACAGCCGCTTCACCAGCAAGCGCTCGGCGTCCGCGAGGCGCGGCTCCGGGAGCACGGTGACAGCGAGCCCCGCGCGCACGATGGCGAGCACGGTGCCCACGGCGTTCGACTCGAGCGCGATGTGTGGCGCGATTCGCAAGGCGGCGAAGTACGCATCCACGCGCAATCGTACTCGCAGCCCACGCGAGAGCAGGGCAAACGGCAGGTCTGCCAGCTGCCTGGCCCCCACGGTCTCCGTGTCCGCCAGCGGATGTCCTCGCCCCACAACGAGCGCGAGCCGGCTGTCGAAGATGGGCTCCGCGTCGAGGTCCGGCAATCGCGCGGGGGCATAGGCCAGGCCCACGTCGAGCTTGCCGTCCGCGAGCCGCCGCTCCACCCGCCGCACCACGGCCTCTTCGGCGCTCAGCGCGAGTCCCGGGTGCTTGCGCAGCACGGCGGCGAGCGCGGGCACCACGACACCGCGCATGCTGGGCGGATAGCCTACCCGCAGCGCTCCCGTGGCGAGCCCTCGCAAGGCGCCCACCGCGACCTTGCCCGCGTCCACATCCTCCAGGGCCCGTGAGGCATAGGTGCGGAACAGCTCGCCTGCCTGGGTCAGCCGCACGCCGGTGCGGGCGCGCTCGAAGAGCGGGGTGCCGAGCTCCTCCTCGAGCTGGCGGATCTGCTGTGACAGCGTGGGCTGTGAGACGTGGACGCGCCGCGCTGCGCGGCCGAAGTGCAGCGTGTCAGCGACGGCGGAGAAGTAGCGGAGGTGGCGAAGCTCCATCCGCGCCATCATAGGCACCATCTATCGGGTCCATGGGAACAAACGAATGTACGAATCGCCAGCGGAACGTAAATCTTCCTCCAGCCAAGAGTGAGGAGGGCATCCCGATGAAGGCGTCTGATCTGTTCGTGAAAGCGCTCGAAGCCGAGGGCGTGCGTTGTGTCTTCGGTCTCCCCGGTGAGGAGAACCTGGACATGCTCGAGTCGCTGCGAGCCTCGGGCATCCGCTTCGTGGTCACCCGGCACGAGCAGGCAGCGGGCTTCATGGCGGCCACCTCGGGACGGCTCACCGGACGTGCGGGCGTGTGTCTGGCGACGCTCGGGCCGGGGGCGACCAACCTCGTCACCGCCGCGGCGTATGCCCAGCTCGGTGCCATGCCCATGGTGATGCTGACCGGGCAGAAGCCCATCAAGGCCAGCAAGCAGGGCCACTTCCAGATCGTCGATGTCGTGGGAATGATGAAGCCGCTCACCAAGAGCACCCGCACGCTCGTCTCCGCGGAGCACATCCCCTCGGCGGTGCGCGAGGCCTTCCGCCGTGCCGAGGAAGAGCGCCCGGGTGCCACCCACCTGGAGCTGCCCGAGGACATCGCCCGTGAGACCATCGAGGCCGCGCCCATCGCGCCCAGTGCCCATCGCCGCCCCGTGGCGGATGAGGCCTCCATCGCCATGGCGGTCGACGCCATCGCGTCGGCCCGGCGGCCGCTGCTGATGATCGGCGCGGGGGCCAACCGGAAGTTGACCTCGGACATGCTCCGGGCCTTCGTCAGCCACGTGGGAATGCCTTTCTTCAGCACCCAGATGGGCAAGGGCGTGGTGGATGAGACGCACCCGTTCTGGATGGGGACGGCGGCGCTCTCGGACGGTGACTTCGTCCACCGGGCCATCGAGGCCTCGGACTGCATCATCAACGTAGGCCATGACGTCATCGAGAAGCCGCCGTTCGTCATGCGCGACAACCGCCGCAAGGTGGTCCACCTGAACTTCTCGTCGGCCGGAGTGGACCCCGTGTACTTCCCGCAGGTGGAGGTGACCGGAGACATCGCCAACGCCGTGTGGCGCATTGCCGAGGGCGTCGGCCCGCGCACTCACTGGGACTTCGCACCCTTCGAGCGCATCCGCTCGGAGCTGTACACCCAGCTCGGGCGCGGTACGGAGGATGAGCGCTTCCCGATTCACCCGGTCCGGCTCGTGTCCGAGGTGCGCCGCGTCATGCCGGAGGATGGGATCGTCTGTCTGGACAACGGCATGTACAAGCTCTGGTTCGCCCGTTACTACCGGTGCCGGAAGCCCAACACGCTGCTGCTCGACAACGCGCTCGCGACGATGGGGGCCGGGCTCCCGTCGGCCATCGCGGCCAAGCTGGTCTACCCGCAGCGCAAGGTGATCGCGGTCTGCGGAGACGGTGGGTTCATGATGAACTCGCAGGAACTCGAGACGGCGGTGCGACTGAAGCTGGACCTGACGGTGATTGTCGTGCGCGACGACGGCTATGGGATGATTCGCTGGAAGCAGTCGGCGATGGGACTGCCGGACTACGGGATGACCTTGGGGAACCCGGACTTCGTCCGCTACGCGGAGGCCTACGGTGCGCGAGGCCACCGCCCCACGAGCGCCTCCGAGTTCGGCTCCATGCTCACGCGCTGCCTGGAGTCGGGAGGCGTGCACGTCATCGATCTGCCCATCGACTACTCGGACAACTCGCGAGCGCTCGGGGCGGGGGATGAGCAGGGCGCCGCGCACTGAGGTTCGAGCACGGAAGAGAGAAGGGGAGGACCACCATGCTGGCTGAACGCTATCCTTATTACCTGGCCAACCGTTCGCGGCAGCCGAACGCGGCGCTGGCCGTGACGAACAAGTACTCGGGCGAAGTCGTAACGCACGTGGCGCTCGCGGACGCGGCCGCCGTGGAGGAGGCCATTGCTGCGGCAGTGCGCGCGGCGGGCCCGATGCGGCGCATGCCACCGTACGCCCGGCAGGCGGTGCTCGAGCACTGCGTGCGCCGCTTCCGCGAGCGGGCCGAGGAGTTTGCGCTCGCGCTCTGCATCGAGGCGGGCAAGCCCCTGCGCGACGCTCGGGGCGAGGTCACCCGGCTGATCGAGACGTTCAAGGCGGCCGCCGAGGAGGCCGTGCGCATCGAGGGCGAGGTGCTGAACCTGGAGGTGTCGCGGCGCACGGCGGGCTACCGGGGTTTCACCCAGCGCGTGCCCGTGGGGCCGTGCTCGTTCATCACGCCGTTCAACTTCCCGTTGAACCTGGTGGCGCACAAGGTGGCGCCGGCCATCGCAGCGGGCTGCCCGTTCGTCCTCAAGCCGTCCGACCGTACGCCGGTGAGTGCCACGCTCATGGCCGAGGTGCTCGCGGAGACGGACCTCCCCGAGGGAGCCTTCTCGGTTCTCACGACGCGGCTGGAGGACATCAAGCCGTTCATCGAGGATGACCGGCTGAAGCTGCTCTCGTTCACGGGCTCAGAGAAGGTGGGCTGGGAGCTGAAGGCACGCGCGGGACGGAAGAAGGTGGTCCTGGAGCTGGGAGGCAACGCGGCCTGCGTGGTGGACCGCGACCAACGAGAGCGCTTGGACTTCGTTGCGGATCGAATCGCGCATGGCGCCTTCTTCCAAGCGGGACAGAGCTGCATTTCGGTGCAGCGGGTGCTCGCGCACGAGGAACTGTACGAAGCACTGCGCGAGCGGCTCGTGGCGCGGGCTCAATCGCTGCGGGCAGGAGACCCTCGGGACGAGGCCACCACGCTGGGCCCCATGATTGACGAGCCCGCCGCGCGGCGGCTGGAGGGCTGGATCCAGAGCGCAGTGGCGCGGGGGGCGCGCGTGCTGGCGGGAGGAGGGCGGCGAGGCGCACTGCTGGAGGCCACGGTGTTGGAGGGAGTGCCTGCGGACGAGCCGCTGTGCGCGGAGGAGGCGTTCGGTCCCGTCGTGCTGCTCCAGCCCTTCCGGACGTTCGAGGAGGCGCTCCAGAAGGTGAACGACGGGCGCTACGGGCTGCAGGCGGGCCTCTTTACCCAGGACCTCACCCGGGCGATGCAGGCGTGGGACGAGCTGGAGGTGGGAGGCGTCGTCGTGGGGGATGTGCCGAGCTTCCGCGTCGACACGATGCCTTACGGGGGCGTGAAGGGCTCAGGGCTGGGGCGCGAGGGCGTGAGGTACGCCATCGAGGACATGACCGAGCTGCGGCTGCTCGTGCTGCGCCAGGGCTGAGCTACACCGCCAGCAGAGGGCTGTGGGCCTGGGGGAACTGCTCGAGCCACTCCACGGCCCGCCGGGCCCCCGTGCTGCGGGCATGCTCCAGCGCCGTGCATCCCGTGGCATCCTGCAGGGCCGGCTCCGAGCCTCGCGCCACCAGCAGCTCGAGCAGCTCCAGCTGGTCGCACATGGCCGCGTACATGAGGGCCGTTCTGCCATCGCGCGCGGTGCCGTCCACCCGGGCGCCATGGTCCAGCAGGAGCCGAGCGATGGCCAGATCTCCCTTGAAGGCCGCACCCGCCAGCGCCATCCGTCCATGGCAGTTGGCGCGGTCCGGATCGGCCTCGTTCTCCAGCAGGATCCGGGTGGTCTGCAGGTGCCCGTGGTAGCTCGCCACCATCAGCAGGGTATCTCCTCGCTCGTTGCTGAGGTTCACCGGCAGCCCCGCGGCCAGCAGCCAGGCCAGGCGGCCGGTGTTCCCCGCCCGCGCGTGCTCGAACGCCACGCGGGTCAGGGCCTGCGCGTCCTCGTTCGTCGCCAGCGTCTGCCAGTCCTGGGTCATGGTCTTCATGGGGAATCCTCCGATTGAGAGTGGGAGCGAGGTGTTCGGGCGAGCGGTGACACTGCTCACGGTAGAGATCCGCTGTGGAGTTGCCCAACACATCGTTTCAATGGAGGTGATAGGGGCGCCCTATCAGCGCGCCCAGGGATGCGGCCGTTCGCCACGCGGTGGCTACTGCTTCGGCTTCTCGTCGCTCACACAGCGCTCGACGAGGCCGGAGGCGTCGCAGTGCGTACCAGGGCCGCACTGCAGCCGACAGAGCGGCTTCTCGGGACTGGGCGGAGGAGGGGTGCTGCCAATGGTGGGATCGTTCACGAAGTCGTGAGGATCCTTGGGCTGAGCCTGCTGGGTGCTCTTCAGGGCCGTGACACTGTTGGGCCGGCCCGGAGAGTCCAGGCTGAGGGTAGAGCAAGCCGTCGCGAGCAGCGCGAAGCCCAGTACACCGAGGCGCATGTTTCTCATGGATGCAGCATAGCGCCGCCGCGCGTTGCCTGATCGTTTCCAGAAAAGACTGCCGAAAAGCAGCGAACTCCCTCTGTCAACGCATACTCCTTGTGAATCCAGACGGGAGGAACGGTGACACCCAGGAATAGACAAGCATTTATTCCACCTACCCTGACACGAAGCACGCGTGGATGGGCCCTGATGCTGTGGCTGTGTGGAGCCACCACGGCGTGTGACCCGGGCTCCGAAGCGTTCCGGGAACCGGCTCCGGCGGAGCAGTCCGGGATGCTGGACGAGGGCTCCGGGGGCGTGGTGCTCGAGCCCAACACCATCCGCGGACAGGTGCGCTTCACCAACCAGAACCCGGCGATCCTCCAGTTGCTCAACACGGACACCAACCGGATCGGGTTGGTGACGGCGACGAGCACCAGTCCCACCGGGTTCACGGCGCGTACGGAGCTGCCGGGCCAGCTCAACCTGCGCGGCTTCAGCTTCGAGATGTCCGTGGAGGCGGGAGCCGGTGGGGCTGGCGGCGTCACCTACGAGGTCCTGCCTCGCTTTGTGTGGAACGCGCAATACGACTACCGCCTCTATACCTTCGCTCAGGCCCAGGGCGTCCAGGTGCGGCCTCGGAGCGAGCAGCCGCTGCCCACCGAGCTGGACTTCTCGGAGTGCCTGGGGGCCATCGCATTCCGATTCGGAACGGACGCGACGTGCGCCACGGCTGTGCCCGTGGATCAGGTCAATTGGAACGGGCTGCAGCTGCGCCGCCATCCCAGCGGGGCCTATCTCTCCTACGTGAAGGGAGGCTCGAGCGGCACGGCCTCCACGCTCACCTACCGGCTGGGAACGAGCGAATACACGGACACGCGCTCCTATCTCCAAAACATGAATTGGAGCGTCGGCTGTGACGAGCTCGTCCAGGTGTGCGTGCCGGATCCGGGCGTCTCACAGCGCGGGGCCCTGACCGGCCCCTGGGACATCGTGGGCGAGCCGTCCCAGACATACCGGCAGATCGTCCTCTCCGGCGGACCTGACAACAACTTGCGCTACCACCTCCTGAACTTCCCTCAGGACTCGCGAGCCCCCGGCTCGGATCCCAGCCGCTGGTGGACACTGCCGAACATGGTTCCCGGCAGCTACAGCTCCTTGCGCGGCAGGGGCTACGCGCGCCGGGGGCGTGAGTTCAGCTTCTTCGAGACGCGCAACGCGAGCCCCTCCAGCGTCGTGGCGGGACCCGCCGTGCCGCTGACCCGGCAGATCAACGGTGAGACGCGCTACCCGTTCGTCATGCACCCGGCGTACTTCCATGGCGCCATCCGGTTGGCGGACCCTTACGTCACCGCGCATCCGGGGGCCTACAGCTCGCTCCAGGCCCTCAACTTCGAGGCGGATTACGACACGAATCAAGACGGGATTCCCAACAACACCGACTTCTACGCCGTGGCTCGGTACAGCACGCAGCTGCGGGCCGAGGGGCAATCCTCCGCCAGCGCGGCGACCTCGTTCCCTGGAGCCTTCTCTCCCTCGACGGGAGAGCTGTCCTCCGGCTACGAGCAGCTCCTGCCCTATATCTACGATGAGCCTCACCCCTGGCGGCAGGATCTGCTGAGGCTGGGCTTCTGGACCCAGGGCTACAACTTCGTCACCCGTCCCGGGCAGTACGATCCGGCGCGCTTCCGCTACGGGTACCTCGATCTGAAGAAGAAGCAGAACACCCCGAGCACGCCGCTGCAGCCGGGGCAGCGCTACCGCGTGGACCACGAGTACTGCTTCAACGAGGTGCAGGTCGAGTTCTCCACGGCAGACACGCCCTTCTTCAACCCGACAGCGGCCATCTCCGGCAGCTTCCGGGGGGCAGACTGGCGGGGGCTCGCCGCGGACTACACCGTCACGGGACTGGCCTCGGGCATCCCCGCGGCCGTGGGGATTCCGCAGAGCGAGGCCATCACCTACGCGCAGACGCGGGGCTCGGTGAGCTTCACCTTGCCCGAGGGCATTTATACGCTCACGCCCGGCGCCATGCTGGTCAACAGCAACGGCAGCACCAACCAGGCCACCTTCCAGCCCATCCAGTTCACGCTTGGCTGCGGCCAGCGCATGAAGCTGGTGCCTCCCCTGACAGTGCTCATCGCGCCCCAGCCGACGTGTGCTTCCGGTCCCTCGCAGATCGTGACGGGCGTGGTGAAGAGCCGTCCGGCCGAGATCGACCGCGTGTGGTACCGGCTCAACGGCGGGCCCGAAGTGACGCTGTGCGAGAACTGTGGCATCGACTACCCCTTCCACATTCCGGTGCAGCTCCAGGCCTGCGGCAACACCGTGCAGGTGTATGCCTTCACCGCGGGGCTGCCCGAGCCCGCCACGGGCTTCCAGCAGCTCGTCTGGGATGATCCGGCAGATGGTCCCTCGTGCGGCGAGGCGGCCTGCGTCAACCGTCCGCCCGTGGCCCGGTGCATTAACCAGGTAGTGGGAGCGAGCAGTGCGTGCGCTGGGTGCGCGTCCGTGAATGACGGCTCGTATGATCCGGACGGCGGCGAAGTCACCTGCGTGCAGACGCCGGACTGCCCGTATGCCCTGGGCCAGAACCGGGTGACGTTGACGTGCACGGATGCGCATGGCCAGAGCGCCTCGTGCCAGGCCATGGTGACCGTGCAGGACACGACGCCTCCCGAGATCACGTGCGCGCAGCCTCCTGCGCTCGAGTGCTCCGCGGGCGGGGCTGTGGCCAGCTATGCGCCCAGCGCCACCGACAACTGTGGGGCGAGCCCCAGTGTCACCTGCACCCCCACCTCGGGCAGCCGCTTCGCGCACGGGACGACGGCGGTGACGTGCACGGCGACGGATGCCCAGGGCAACCAGGCCCGTTGCGCGTTCCCAGTGAGCGTGGTGGATACGCAAGCACCTGGTCTCGCATGCCCGGCTGCGGTGACAGCCGAGTGCTCCAGCCAGGGCGCCGCGGCCGTCTCTCTGCCCCAAGCGGTGGCAACCGACAGCTGCCAGCTGACCCAGCAGTCCGGTGGTGGAGTGGCCAGCTATCCTCTCGGGACGACGGACGTGACGTACTCGGCCAGGGATGTGGGCGGCAACACCACGGCCTGCACCACGCAGGTCTCGGTGGTGGATACCCAGGCGCCCACCCTCACCCTCGTGGGGGAGGATCCGCTGGTGGTGGGCTGTGGCCGCTCGGCAACTGCCGGTGTGGTGGCCACGGACGTGTGCCAGGGAGATCTCACCCACCGGGTGGAGGTGGTGGGCCTGAACCCGAGCGTCCCTGGCACCTACGCAGTGAGCTACCGGGTGCGCGATGCCTCGGGCAACGTGGCTCAGGGCGCACCCCGCACGGTGCAGGTGGTGGAGGACTCGGGTCCGCTCTCCTTGAGTCTCAACGGCGACAGTGAGCTGACGCTTGAGTGCGGGCAGGACGTGTATGTCGACCTGGGCGCGACCGCCGCGGACGGATGCGGGAGCCCACTGGAGGTTCACCGCTACAACTCCGGCCAAGATGCTTACGGGCCGGGACCGGACACCGCGGCCGAGGGCACCTACTCCGTGCAGTACTTGGCGTGGGACTCCACCGGGCTCACGGTGGGAGCCATCCGCACGGTGCACGTGGATGACCGGACGCCACCGGCGCTCATGCTCCGCGGACCGGCGCACATGGTGCACACGTGCGGCACCGGGTGGGTCGATCCAGGAGTGGAGGCCACGGACGCGTGTTACGGGAACTTGAGCGCTACCGTCTCCCGCACCGGCGATGTGAACGGCTGGGCTGAGGGCCTGTACACCCTGCGTTATGCCGTCACGGACAGTGGAGGCAATGCCGCCGCGCCCCTCACCCGCACCGTGGAAGTGGTGGACTGCCCCTGGTAGTCCCAAGTGCCTGTCCGGCAGCACCCTGGTACCTGCCTTGTGTGCTGCCGGACGGGACTTTCTGTTTTGCCTCCGCGCGCCGTGCGCGTGGAAGACCCGGGCACAGGAGCACTCAGGGAACGACGTGCAGGTTGAGCCAGGAGGTCCGCTCGTTCTGCTTGCTGATGTCCTTGCCGTTCCGGCTGACGTCGTGGGCGGTGATGTTGAAGCCGCCGCCCTTCTTGAAGAAGTCCTGGCGGGTGACGTAGTACTGCTCCCGGCCGTTGGTCCCGGGGATCTCCTGCCGGTGGTACTGCTTCGTCAGCTCCTCATGGAGCCGCTTCAGCCCATTGCGCGGGACCTTGACCTCGCCGTACTCCCGCTGGCTCATGCGGGACACGCTCGCGTCGAGGCTGTTGTGGACCTGCTGGAGGCTCTGCTTGAACTGCCGGTCCGGATCCGCCGACCCCTGGACGCGAGGCTTCTTCTTGCTGCTCACCGTCTCCCAGCCGTCGCCACCCTCCTGCTGGGTGGGGCTCTTGGGCGCCGTCTCCTGCTTGGGCGAGCGCGTCTCGAAGCTGTCTCTGCGGCTGGGGCTCTGCGGGGCCGAGGGAGAGGGCGAGCGCGGCGGGGAGGACGTCCGGGGAGTGGAGGTGCTGGCGGAGGGACGCAGCGAGGACGTGAAGGACGGGGTGCTCTTGAAGGAGGCGGCGCCGAGGCGGGGCATGGTGGTGACTCCAGTGAAGGGCTTGTGTTTCGTTGAAGTCGGGTATTGCGCCTTTCGTGCCACGAAGCTGGGGTCGAGCAGACCGGCCTGATTCCAAGGGCTTGCGCGTGCCTGGGGATAGGAGGGAGGCGCGCCACGGGCTAGAGAGGGGCTGCGAGCCGGTGACTGCCGTCCTCTCCCTGGTGAGGGTTGTCACCACGCCAGAGGGAGCTCCGCAATCCCATACTCGGGCTGTACTGCTGCAGGCCCGGCTGGAGCGCATCCACAGCACGGCGCTCGAGGCGCTGGCCGTTAGCGAGCGCCCTCGCGCGTCTGATCGACCCGTGCCACGACCTTGCCTGACTCCGGGCTGGCGGCTCCCCACGCGCGCACCGCGCCCTCGATGCTCCCATGCCCCGGATCGGATGCGTTCCTCGCTTCCGCGACGTGATAGTTACCGTGGCCGTGCCCCGGCCCAAGCTGCACAGCGACGAAGCCATTCTCGATGCCACCATGGAAGTGCTGCTGCGTCGCGGGCTGGCCGGGTTCACCTTGAATGACGTGGCCGCCGAGCTGGGAATGTCCCGCGCCGCGCTCATCCAGCGCTTCAAGAACAAGGACACGCTGTACCGGCGTGTCATGGAGCGCTCGGGTGCGCAGCGGCGCGACTATCTCGCGAGCATGCCCGTGGAAGTGGGAGCACAGGGACTCTGGCGCTTCCTGACGGAGATCATCTCCGGCATGGGCACGGGGGAGGGACTCGACAGCTACCTGCTCCTCGCTTGGCAGGACCTGAGAGACACCACCCTGAGGCGCATGGCCCTCGAAAGGAACCTGATGGTCCGCGATGCCATCGCCGCCCGGCTTCCCAAGATGGCCGAGCGGAATGAAGTCGCCGCCGTGCTGCAGGACGTCATCGCAGGTGCGACGATGCAGTGGATGGTGGAGCGGGAGCCCTCGCTGACCCGCTATGTGCTGGAGCGCGTGCGCCGGGTGCTCGGTCTGCTGTTCCCCCACGAGTCCTTCGAGCTTCCGAAGCGCTGATCCGCCCCTTCATGCTGTCCGGAGGCCAAGATCCCCATCCAGACTTGTTTATAACCGTCGTGTCGGTTATTAATTCTTCCTGCGGAATGACACGTTGCACGGAGGAAGGGGTTCACATGACCGAGCGCTGGATTGAAAGCCGTGGCATCCGTCTCTGCACGGAGTCCTTTGGTTCGCCGGACGACCCGCCCATCCTCCTGATCATGGGAGCGATGTCGTCCATGAAGTGGTGGCCCGATGGGCTGGTCGCCATGCTGGTCGCGGCGGGGCGGTTTGTTGTCCGCTACGACCAGCGCGACATGGGCCGCTCCACAACGTATCCCCCGGGAGCCCCGGGCTACACCGTCGATGACCTCGCGGATGACGTCATCGCCGTGCTGGACGGCTATGGCCTCGCGCGAGCCCACCTGGTGGGGATGTCACTCGGGGGGATGCTCTCGCAAATCGTGGCATTGAAGGCTCCGGAGCGAGTCCTCTCCCTCACACTGATCAGCGCGGAGTTTCTCGGCGATCTGGGCTTCACGCCCCCGCCCCTCTCACCGGCGCTGCTCGCACACTTCGGGACGGCGGCCACCCTGGACTGGAGCGACGAGGCCGCCGTTCTCGAGTTCATGGTGAAGGCGGGGCGCCTGAACTCCAGCGGGCGCCGGCCTTACGATGAGGCCCTGGCGCGCCGCGTGGCAGCGGCGGAGTTCCGTCGCTCGCACAACCTCCAGAGCATGATGAACTATACGGTCCTCACGGGCGGCGAGCGCTGGTACGGCCGGACCCATGAGCTCCAGGCGCCCCTGCTCATCATCCACGGCGCGCTGGACCCCGTCGTTGCTTACGCGCATGGCATCGCCCTGAGCCGGGCGGTGCCGGGCGCGAAGCTGGTCACGCTCGAGGATGCAGGGCACGAGCTGCACGAGACGGACTGGCCCACCATCGCCAATGCCATTACCGCTCATACCGGCGCCGCGCACTGAGCACTCTGCTCGTACCTTTCGTCGTTAACGTCACCCCATCGCGGAGCCGAACCCGTGTCCAAGCACCCGCGAGTGCTGCGAGAGACTGGCTTCGTGGAATCCAACGATAACCGGTGGGAATGAAGTTCGGCGGCTGGCACCGCACCATTGCGCGCGCCCCCCCCTTCTCCTGTATCAAGCCCCCATGACCGAGTTCATCTCCATCCGCGGCGCGCGCGAAAACAACCTCAAGGACGTCACGCTCCAGATTCCCAAGCGCAAGCTCACGATCTTCACCGGCGTCTCGGGCTCGGGGAAATCGTCGATCGTGTTCGACACGCTGGCGACGGAGGCCCAGCGCCAGCTCTACGAGAACTTCTCGCTGTTCATCCGCAACTTCCTACCCAAGTACCCGCAGCCCGACGCCGACGCGATCGAAAACCTCACCATGGCGGTGATCGTCGACCAGAAGCGGCTCGGCGGCGGATCGCATTCCACCGTCGGCACGGTGACCGATATCCATGGCGTGCTGCGCCTGCTGTTCTCGCGCGTGGGTAAGCCGTCGGCGGGCGGGGCGATCGCGTATTCGTTCAACGATCCGCGCGGCGCGTGTCCCGACTGCAATGGCCTCGGGAAGAAGGTCGGTGTCGTCTCCGACGACTTCCTCGACATGAGCAAGTCGCTCAATGAGGGCGCGGTACAGGTCCCGTTCTTCAACGACTGGGACGTGCAGGCGTACACGTTGAGCGGCTTCTTCGACAATGACAAGAAGCTCAGCAAGTTCACGAAGGACGAAATGGAGCTGCTGCTCCACGGCAAGGATCGCAAGTTCAAGGCGCAGTTCGGCGGGAAGACCATCAACCTCACCTACGCCGGCGTCATCGCCAAGATCGAACGCTCGTACGTGCAGCGCGACATCAAGACGCTCAGCGAGCGCACGCAGAAAGCGGTGATGCCGTACCTCAAGCCGCGCGAATGTCCGTCGTGCAAGGGCGCGCGCTTGAACCCCGCCGCACTCGCGAGCAAGATCAACGGCCACAACATCGCTGAATTGTCGTCGATGGAGGTCGGCGAGCTGTTGAAGGTGGTGCGCGCGATCAAAGAGCCCAAGGCCGGGCCGATCGTGAATGCGCTCGTCGAGCGGCTGCAGGCCATCGTCGATATCGGGCTCGAATACCTGAGCCTCGACCGAGAGACTGACACGCTGTCCGGCGGGGAATCGCAGCGCGTGCGGATGGTGAAGCACCTCGGCAGCAGCCTCGTAGATGTGATGTACATCTTTGACGAGCCGAGCGTGGGCCTTCACCCGCGCGACGTGCATCGCCTCAACGAGCTGCTCGGGAAACTGCGCGACAAGGGCAACACCGTGATCGTCGTCGAGCACGACCCCGCTGTGATCGAAGCCGCCGATCACATCGTCGATGTGGGGCCGGGCGCGGGCCGCAGCGGCGGGACGATCGTCTTCGAAGGCACATACGAAAAGCTTCTCAAATCCGACACGCTCACCGGCCGCCATCTCACGCAGGCGCTGCCGATCAAGAAGGATGTGCGCAAACCCACCGGCCAGCTGCGCATCAAGAACGCACGCGCGAACAACCTGAAGAGCATCTCCGTCGACATCCCCAAGGGCGTGCTCACCGCGGTGACCGGCGTCGCGGGCTCAGGAAAGAGCTCGCTCATCAACGATGTGTTCCTCGTGCAGCATCCCGACGCGATCGTGATCGATCAGTCCGCCGTCGGAACCTCCACGCGCAGCAACCCCGCAACGTACACCGGCGTGATGGATGATCTGCGCAAGGCGTTCGCGTCGGCCAACAAGGTGGACGCGGGGCTGTTCAGCTTCAACTCGAAAGGCGCGTGCGAAGCGTGCAACGGATCGGGAGTGGTCTACACCGATCTCTCGTTCCTCGATGCGTTCAAATCACCGTGCGAGGTGTGCCAGGGCCGCCGTTTCAAGGACGACGTGCTGGCGTACAAGCTCGACGGGAAGTCGATCAGCGATGTGCTCGCGATGACGGTGGCGCAGGCGGTGGAGTTGTTTCAAAAGCGCAAGGAGATCGTTCGCAAGCTGCAGGCGATGCACGACGTGGGGCTCGCGTACCTCACGCTCGGCCAGCCGCTGAGCACCCTTTCCGGCGGGGAGTGCCAGCGCATCAAGCTCGCCAGCGAACTGCATAAGGACGGCAGCGTCTACGTCATGGACGAGCCGACGACGGGATTGCACATGTCCGATATCACGCACCTGATGGGGATCATCGATCGCCTCGTCGACGGCGGGAACACGGTGATCGTGATCGAGCACAACCTCGACGTCATCCGCAGCGCGGATTGGATCATCGACCTGGGGCCTGAGGGGGGCAGCAAGGGCGGCGAGGTGATCTTCGAGGGCACGCCAGCGGAGTTGGTGAAAGCGAAGCGCTCGCTGACCGGGCAGTACCTGCGGTAGCACGGGTGGGTGAGCGAGGGCGGAAGTGGGTTTTTCATCCGCTGAGAAAAGAATTTTACCTTCAAGTCACTTGCGCCTTCACGGGTCGTGTTGGTATTTCGCTGCTCCCACCTGTTTTGCAGGTTGAGCGTTTTTTCCAACTTTCGCCCGAGGAAGCGCATGAATCGACGCAGCAGCAGGTTCGGAAGCCTTTGGGGAGTGGTGGCCCTGGTGGCAGCAGCGGGGTGTGATGGCTCGGCAGAGCCCGGCTCGGAAGCCGTGCTGGGCGCCACGAGCCAGGCGGTGATTTCGGCTCCGGACTTCGTGGTGTCGTCGGTAACAGGGCCCGCGAGCGCCACGCCCGGGCAGCAGCTCACGGCGACGGTGGTGGTGTGCAACCAGGGCACGCAGGCGGGTGGCGCGCCTGTCGAGGTGTACCTGTCGGCGGACACCACCATCACGCCGAATGGGCCGACGGGGCCTTCGCCGGACTCCTTCGTGGGCTACGCCGGCACGCCGTATCTGAACCCGGGGCAGTGCCAGACGCTGACGGTGCAGGGCCCGGCCTCGGTGCCCTCCGAGGGTGCTTACTACTTGGGTGCGTACGTGGATCCGCCCAACGGCACGGCCGAGCTGCTCGAGAACAACAACGCCAAGACGGGCGCGCGCATTGGCATCGGCTACAAGCCGGACTTCGTGGTGTCGTCGGTGACGGGGCCGGTGAGCGCCACGCCTGGGCAGCAGCTCACGGCGACGGTGGTGGTGTGCAACCAAGGCACGCAGGCAGGCGGCGCGCCCGTCGAGGTGTACCTGTCGGCGGACACCACCATCACGCCGAACGGTCCCACAGGGCCTTCGCCGGATTCCTTTGTGGGCTACGTCGGCACGCCGTATCTGAACCCGGGGCAGTGCCAGACGCTGACGGTGCAGGGCCCGGCCTCGGTGCCCTCCGAGGGTGCTTACTACTTGGGTGCGTACGTGGATCCGCCCAACGGCACGGCCGAGCTGCTCGAGAACAACAACGCCAAGACGGGCGCGCGCATCGGCATCGGCTACAAGCCGGACTTCGTCGTGTCGTCGGTGACGGGGCCTGTGAGCGCCACTCCTGGTCAGCAGCTCACGGCGACGGTGGTGGTATGCAACCAAGGCACGCAGGCAGGCGGCGCGCCTGTCGAGGTGTACC
>NZ_JMCB01000016.1 GCF_000737315.1 Hyalangium minutum | reverse complement strand
CTCACTCAGCAGGTAGAACACGGCACGGCCTACCTGCTCAATAGGGTTCTACTCCGGCTGCTCTCTCCCCAACCAAGTCCCTCCCGGTGAACGGTTACGATCGAGCGTGCGCCTGTGTCCAGCACTCGGATGCGCGGCGCGTCCACCGTGAGCGTGTTCCGCTGGATGTCGGCGGGAAACCACAGCAGCGTCGGCACGTCGGCCGCGATGTGGATCTCGGGCAGCGGCTCGGTGGAAGTGCCGGCGACTGTGACGGCTCGTTCTCGCTTCGCTCGACTCGGATCCGCTTCTCCCCGCGCGACAGCGGCCCATACAAACGCCAGCGCGAGGAACAATCTATCAGGTTGGGGCAATGGTGCGTAACCTCCTGGATGGGCACGCTACCATCGCCCGCGCCCGCACAGTGCGCCCCGAGCAGAGCGTTAGCGAGTGCGCCCGGAGGCGCGCCTCAGCGAGTGGGCGGTGACAGTCAACCCTCCTCGCCTGAGCTCAGGCCTCACTGCTTGAGCCGCTTGAAGAGCGAAGAGCGGGCCAGGCCCAGCTCCTTGGCGGTGCGCTCCTTGTGGTACTGGCAGCGGCGCAGCGCGCTCTCGATGAACTGCCGCTCCAGCCGCGCCATCATCGGCTCCAGCGTGACACCGGCGGGCAGCTCGAGGGACTCGAGGTTCCTGACCTCGGGGGCGCGGTGATAGGCCTCCTCGAAGGAGATGTCCCCGGTGTCCACCTTGGGGCCCTTGCGCTCGAACAGGGCGCGGCGCACCACGTTGCGCAGTTCTCGGACGTTGCCCGGCCAGGTGTGTCGCTGAAGCCGCGCCCACGCCGCCGGCGTGAACTTCGGCGTCTGCCCCCACGGCGCATGCTTCCGCACGAAGTGCTCGGTCAGCCCCCGCCGGTCTCCGCGCCGGTTGCGCAGCGGCGGCGCTTTACTGCTCCAATTCCCTCTTGATGCGCTCTAGGACTGCGTTGGGACGTCCCATGAATGCATCAAGCAGACGTTTTTCGACACCGTGCGGTTCCCAAACAGTCGCTGGCTCAATCCCAATGCATTCTTTGGGGGTCGCTTCCCTCTCATTGCCAAGACTATCGAAGATCGTACAGCGGCGGAACGGACCCACCTCCATGCTGAATTGAACAACAGGCTGAGTCAGATGTTCTTCGATCTCTCTCCACCCCATGACTTCCCATGACTTCGGGTATGGAGAGTGGACGACAATTCTGAAAAGGATGGGCTTAGATGCGATCCTCTCCAAGTCCGAATCCGGGTTGGTAGTTCTGTAGTTGTAGAAGGCATCAAACGGCGGTTCAAGCACCCTGCCATAGGCGAAGGAACCGTCTGCCAGGGGAATTCTCAAGATTGAACCTGGTTTGTATGTTGACCGCATGCCTTAATATCCTGTGTACTGATGAATCTGGCCCCAACGGGCTGCCGCAGCATCATGAAATCGTCTACCCCGAGGGTTGTCTTTTGACACTGCGCGCACGATGTTCTCGGTTCGATAAGGCTTGCCAGTATCGGATTGCGCGCCTCCACTGAAGTCTATCAGTTGCTGCTCTCTTCCGCGGATCCGCCAATACGCAGGGTCATCATACCTCTGATCGTAATCGATGGCGGCTCCAACGTCGAACACATCAAGTTGTGCGTCATCGAATGAAACCTCCCTCGGATCTTGAATCTCGTCAATGTGATGGTTCATGTCACGGAGCTTGATTGCCAACTGCGCCTGGAGTCTGAGAGGCAGGCTGAGGTCAACGACCATGCTGGTCCGGCCAGAGTAATAAAGGTGGGTTGCCTCATTGAGCTTTCTATAGGTTGCATAGAGGCGGCCGCGTTTCTTTTTGCTTTCTCTGGCGGATTCCGCATTTGGCCGTTCGCTGGGCGGAGCACGGGGAGAAGACACCGACTCAGGTTGGGGCGTGGGCGCGCTTGTCTCTATAGACACTGTGCCATCAGGCGCCTGTTGAATGAGGATTTCCATCTCGAGGGTGCGTGAATTCGCAGAGCCCTTTGGGGCATAGCGACCTCGAACCCATCCAGAAACATCGCCGAAGTGTGTGCCGTAGAATCTGTCCGCAATGTCGATGGGGGTCCGATCCCCGGCCACAACCGCTTTGACGGTGAAGCAAAGCAGCAGCACACTGCCCGCAGCCGCAACCACCGCGCCGCCCGTGACCAGGGCTTCTCCTGCCGCAGCGCCAGTGCCTGCTCCTGCTGCGGCCGTGGCGCCTTGCGGCACCGGGCGGAGCATGCCGCGGGGTACCCCATCTCCTGCGCCTCCCCCAGGAAGCCCTCTCAGCGGTGGTGGGGAAGGGGGGAGTGGAGCTGTCGGCGAACCCGCCCCTGGCGCAGGAATGGCGGCAATTGCTCCACCTTGTTCAGCCTGCGCAAAGACGCTGCTCGGGATGTAGACGCAGTACCTTGCTTGTCCAGTGACAGGCAGAACGCTCCGAGTGGCGCCGCTACATCCCACGAGCAACAGGCATGTCAGCAGAACCGCCCCTCTTGGCACCCAGCGCCTCCTGGAATGGGCTCTGCTCGCGAGGAGCCCCACTCGAGATTACAGGGAGGCCGTGCAGCCGAGTCAACCAAGGGACAGCGACCGCTTCACTCCTCCCCTGGGCTCATCTCGATGAGTTGCCGCTCCAGCCGCTCCATCATCTGCTCCAGCGTGACACCGGCGGGCAGTTCCAGGGACTCGAGGGCTGTGTCCTCGGGGCGTGGTGATAGACCTCCTCGAAGGAGATGTCCCCGGCGTCCACCTTGGGGCCCTTGCGCTCCAGCCAGCAGTTCGCTGTGCCGCACAAGCTGTCCGGCCACCCGGGGGCCCTGCCCAGACAGGTCCTCCAGGTGCCAGCGATAGGCGAGGTGGCCCGTGGCTGCTGCCAACCGGTGGGTACCGTGAAACGACGCTTCCGACTGGTCGGAACCGAGGTGGGAAACGGGCAGGGTCGCTATACCGAAGCGCTCGAAGTCCTCGCGCTCTGCAGTGGCATCATCGCCAACAACCCCGACCTGCTCATGACCATCCTGCGCGGGAGCGATCTGGGGGTGGCCAAGCGAAGCAAGCGGCTGGGGATCATCTACAACCTGCAGGACACCACCGCGCTGGAGACAGACCTCTCACGGGTGCTCACGCTGCGGCGAGCGGGTGTGCGGGTCATCCAGCTCACCTACAACAAGCGCAACCTGTGCGGCGACGGTGCGCTCGAGCCCGCAAACGCGGGGCTGAGCGACTTCGGCCGCCAGGTCATCGCTGAGCTCGAGAAGCACAAGGTGCTGCTCAACCTCAGCCACGGAGGCCAGCGGACCCGCGCGGACGCCATCGCGGAGGCCAAGGCCCCACCAGCCATTACTCACACTGGCTGCCGCGACCTCGTGGACAACCCGCGCAATGTCTACGACTCGGAGCTGCGCGCCCTGGCCAACAAAGGTGGCGTGGTGGGCATCTACTTCATGCCATTCCTGCGCGAGAGCGGCATGGCCCACGCCGAGGACGTGATCCGCCACCTGGAGCACGCGGTGAAGGTGTGCGGCGAGGACAACGTGGGCATCGGCACGGACGGCGGGCTCTCGGCCCTGGTCATGGACGACAAAGCCCGCGAGCGGCAGCGCCAGTTCTACGAGGACCGGAAGGCCCAGGGCATCGCGGCCCCGGGCAAAGCGGCGGACGTCTTCAACATCGTCGCCGAGTACAACGCCCCGCGCCGGATGGAGACCCTGGCGCAGGACCTGTCGCGGCGAGGCTGGTCGCAGAAGCGCATCGAGAAGGTCCTCGGCGGCAACTTCGCCCGGCTGTTCACCGAGGTCTGGGGCAGCTGACGCCCAGCCCGTGCACCGTCAGCCCAGCAGATCCAACAGCCGCGAGCCGGTGCGCTGGCGGCGCAGCAGCTTGAGGCGGCGCAGCTCGCGGCGCTTCACCCCGCGCTCCAGCAGGCTGTGCACCGAGAAGCGGCCGGGCCCGCGCAGCAGCAACGCCAGTGCATCGCTCATGAGGGCCAGGTTGAACTCGTAGCCGCCCTTCGTGTTGTCGAATCCCTTCGAGGCGTGCACCTTGCGGATGGCCACCGCCTGGGTGCCGAGCACCGCCAGCGCGGAGAGCCGCGTGGCCACGCCCAGAATGGCGCTCACGCCTGCGGCGAGCTCGGTGATGGCCAGCGCCAGGACCCACGGCTTCCCGGGCTTGAATCCGATCTGCTCGAAGAAGGGCACCGTCTGCTCCATGCCCTCCTTCTTCAGCTTGCTCCACCCGTGGAAGATCATCGTGGAGCCCAGGGACAGCCGAGGCGGTACCAGGGCTGCGGACTTCAGGATGCCAGGTTGCTCGGTCAGTGCGGCTGCGAACATGCGCGCTCCTCCCCTCGAAGGCGATAAACCCGTGCTTCAAGAGGGTGGATCCACTCCCGCCATCTGGCATCCGTGCGGAGCCGCCACCGAGCCCCTGCTACGCCTGACCGCTCAGCGGGCAGGCCTCACGACGGGGGGAGCGGCATAGGGCATCACCTCCAACCGGCCGATCGCCTTCGCGGGATCGCGCTCGAGCAGGCGCTGAACCTCCTCCAGTGACTCCGCCTCGTACACCGCCATGCCGAAGGGTCCCGCGGGATCCATCACCGGTCCCGCCACCACCAGCTTGCCGGCGGCGAGCTGCGTCTGGAGGAACGCGATGTGCGCACCCATCGTGGCTTGCTCTTCAGGGGTCATGGTCGTCGCGAAGTTGGGACGATGCGTTACGAGACGAACGAAGAAGAAACTGTTGGGCATGCGGCTTTAGATACCACTCCCTTGCGATGGTTCACACCTGAGGAGCCGTCTCATGAGCGCCCCTGCCCTAACACAAAAAGAAATATGGGCGTCACCCGCGGAAATGGGCCTCCGGCCATATTGAATCCCAAGGCGTCAGGGACGCCTGCCAGGCCGCTGACGGGCCAGCAGGATTCCCAGGGACGCGAACCCAGGAGGAAGATCCATGTCTCTGAAGAAGCTGTCACTCGTGGTGATGCTGGTTGCCCCGCTGCTGGCCAGTGCTCAGGGCTACCCGAAGCACGAGGGTGGCCACCCCCGCGGGCCCCCGTCGTCCCTGAATCTTCTCCTCTGGAAGCAGCAGGAGCTGGCGCTGACGGCCGAGCAGGTGGCTCAAGTGGAGGCGCTACAAGCGGCACTGGAGCAGCAGAACGCGCCGATTCAGGAGCAGCTGGAGGCCCTGCGCCCGCCGCGTCCGCCGGGGCCGCCGCCCAGTGACGCGGAGCGGATGAAGGGGCCACCGCCCGACACCGAGGAGATGCGCGCGCTCAGGCAGCAGGTGGAGCCCCTCTTCACCCAGCTCCGGGCGAACGATGAGGCGGCCTATGCCGAGGCGGAGAAGCTCCTGAGCGACAGCCAGAAGGCCCGTGCCCAGGAGCTCATCGCCCAGGAGCGTGAGCAGCACCAGCGCCGACACGAGGCCATGCGCCAGCGGATGCAGAACAACCTGTGAGGCGCTGGCACCGCGCAGGTCCTCGGCGAGGAGGACCTGCCGGGCTCACGGCCCCTGGACGCCGAAGCAGTCGTCGATGCAGTCGTCAAACGTGGCCGCGCAGGAACGTGAACCCACACAGTTCGCACACTCGCGGACCTTCGCCTCATGGTCGCGGTTGCTGTCCGAGGCGTCCTGACAGGTGTTCGTGCAGGTGCTCACGTTGATGTCATCCTCCACGCACTGCTGGTAGCGCTCACAGTAGGCGCGGCACTCGCTCTTGCAGCCGCTCAGGCCCACCAGGCCGAAGGCCATCAGGAGCACCGCCGAGAACCTTCCCTTCATCATGTCCCTCCCAGGCTGGGGTCTTCCCCACTTTTGCCGTACGGCGTCTAGCACACCCCGTGCGAGACGCGGGCCGCTCGTCACCGCTGCTGCGAGGAAGGTGACACCCCTCCCCCCAGCAGAGGCGCTACGCTCGGGCCTCCCTGATTCGAGAGAGGGGTGGACCGTGCATCGACGACGTGGACTCGGATGGTGGTGCGGCTGTGTGCTGAGTGTGCTCTTGGGGTGCGGCGGCTCGGACGAGCCCGACACGGACCTGCCCGGCACCGGGCCGGGCGAGAGCAAGTGTGGCGCCAACGGGGTGCTGCTCTGTGACGGCTTCGAGCAGGCCTCCGTGGGCGGAGCACCCGACCCGGCGACGTGGCAGGTGCAGGTCTTCAACCAGCTGGGCAGCATCTCCATCGACAGCAGCCAGGCGCACTCCGGCACGAAGTCCGTGCACGTGGTGGGCACCGGGACGGAGAGCTACCGCTCCGTGCTCTTCACCACCACGCAGCCCTTCCCTCCTCAGAACAACAGCTTCTACACGCGCGTCTTCCTGCGCGCGAAGCTGCCCATGGCAGAGGGCCACAGCACATACTTCGGCGCGGGCTCGGCGGACAACCAGCGCATGGTGCGCATAGGCTTCCACCAGCACGTGTTCGAGACGAACCTCATCCACCCCGACAAGGAATACGAGCAGCTCTCTGGGCCGTGGGGCCAGCCCTCTCAGGGCGTCCAGCTCCAGCCCAACGAATGGCACTGCGTGGAGACCTTCTTCAACGGGGCCCAGCACGAGCTGCGCGTGTGGCTGGACGGCACGGAGATGACCGGCCTCCACGTGACGAACTGGAACGTCGGCCTGTCCAAGTGGTCGCCGCAGTACGCCAAGGCGTGGTTCGGCTTCGAGACCTACCACGGCGAGCAGGCGGAGCTCTGGTACGACGATCTCATCATCGGCACGCAGCCCATTGGCTGCGGCGGGTAGCCGCTCCGCCCTCAGAGGCCGAGGCGGGCCAGATCGAGCTTGCCGTTCTGGACGGGGGGGCACCAGTAGTAGCCCCCCGTCACGGGCCGCGAGAACGTGAAGAGTCCGTCAACCACTCCGTCCTCGAGGCCCGCCATCCGGCGCATCATGACCTCGAAGCGGTCGAGCGACTCGACCTGGGCGATGAACTCGAGCCCCTCTTGCGTCGCGGTGGCCCACGGCATGGAGCGGCGCACCATGAAGGCGGGGGGCTCGAAGCTCTCCTGGGCGGTCCGCTTCACGTGAGCGGACTCGGGGGCCTCTTCAATTTCATCGTTCGACTCCGCGCGCCGGCCGATCAACAGCTCGCGGCGCTCCTCGCTGAACCGGCGGAAGCGCATCAGGTCATGCACCCACCGCTGCACGACGAGGAAGCTGGAGCCACGCAGGTGCTCGCCCTCGGAGACCAGGGCGGCCTTCACGGCGAGCTCGCCCTGAGGGTTCTCGGTCCCGTCCTCGAAGCGCGTCAGGTCGCGGCCCTCGCGGTAGATGAACGTGTCGTTCGAGTCGACGAGCAGGAACGCGTCGCCCAGGAGCTCGCGGATCTGCTGGGTGAGATCGAACACGGTGCCGCGATCGGACCCTCGCAGCAGGAAGCAGAGCGCCTCCTGGGTGGACGGGACGCTGCAGGCCGGACCGGACATGGACGGAAAGGTGCGCAGCCCGAGGAGGGTCTTCTTCAGCGCGAGCACCACCGGCTCGCCGATGCCGATGACGCCACAGTCGACCGAGTGCCCCTCGCGGAGGCGGCGGAGCGCACCGGGCACGTCGCTCTCGGGGGCGATGCAGAACGTGAGTGTGCGGCCTACCGGCGGGCGATCAGCAAGGATGGAAGGCTGTGCGTTCTCAATCATGGCCGCGCGCTTATCATGGTGGGCAATTTCTCTTCCAGGTTCGGTGGTGCCGGAGAGAGACTCCAGGCATGGCCATCACCCTGTCACCGCAGGACTACGCCACGGCATTCCGCATCCTCGCGGCGACCGCCCGTCATCCCGAGCTCCTCCGAAAGCTCCTCGAAGAGCGAATCGTCCCCAGGTTGCCTCCACGGCCCTCGCTGTTGGACGTGGGCTCGGGCTCGGGCATGGTCGTCGAGCGGCTCGCGCCCCTCTTCGGCTCGATCACGTTGCTCGAGCCCAACCCGAGCCAGATCGCCGGGTTCCAACACGAGAAGGCGAAGATCTTCATCGAGCCCCTGGAGCGCTACCCGCTGGGCGAGCAGTATGACGTCGTCCTGTGCTCGCACGTCATGTACCACGTGCCACTCCCCAGCTGGGGAGCGTTCATCGACCGGCTGCTCGCCTTCGTGCGCCCCGGCGGGTACTGCCTGATCCTCATGGCCGCCGCCCGAGGGCCGACGTACGACTTGTGCCGCGACTTCACGGACACCCAGCTCTTCAGTCATCAGGTGGTCGAAGCGGTGCGGCAGAAGCAGTTGCCACACGAGGTGGTGCCGCTGCTGTGCGGCTTCTCCACGAAGACCTACGAGGAGATGTACACGCTCTGCCGCTTCTTCGTGTTCGAGGGCAGCTACACGGCCGAACAGATCGCGGCCATGAGCCAGGATGAGGTGCGCAAGATCGACGAGAAGATCCGCGCACACGCCGAGCGCTGCCGGAGTGCCGACGGGTTGTATCGCCTGTGGCAGGATGAGGATCTGGTCATCCTCCCGAAGCCGGCTTGAGCCGCCGCCTGAGCCCTCGACGTCTCAGGGCTGGCCGCCCAGGCCCCTCATGTTGAGGGTGCCCTTCTCCGCTTGAAGGTGAACAACGCGAAGGTTGCGCACAAGTGAGTTCACCCTTTTGTTCAAGCACCACTCCTTCGTATGCGGTAGAGGCACGCACTGCTGCCCGTCCACATCGAAGGAGAAAGACCATGCCGATCACCGCCACCCCGACGCCCGCCAAGGGCCTGCTCTCCCCCAAGGACCATACGCTGATCCTGATCGACCATCAGTCGCAGATGTCGTTCGCGACACACTCGATCTCAGCCACCGAGCTGCGCAACAACACCGCGCTCGTGGCGTACGCCGCCGCCGGCTTTGGGGTCTCGACCATCCTGACGACGGTCGCCGAGAAGAGCTTCTCCGGCCCGATCTTCTCCGAGATCACCGAGGCCTTCCCCGGCGCCGAGGTCACCGACCGCACCTCCATGAACACCTGGGAGGACGCCCATGTGATCAAGCGCGTCAACGCCATCGGCAAGGACCGGCTGGTGTTCGCGGGCCTGTGGACCTCGGTCTGCATCGTCGGCCCGACCCTGTCGGCGCTCGATCAGGGCTATGAGGTCTACGTGATCGCCGATGCCTGCGGCGACGTTTCCGTCGAGGCGCATGAGCGCGCGATGGAGCGGATGATCCAGGCGGGTGTCCGGCCCCTGACCTCGCTCCAGTACATGCTCGAGCTGCAGCGCGACTGGGCGCGCGGCGAGACCTATGACCTGACCACCGGCATCGCCAAGAAGTATGGTGGCGCCTACGGCCTGGGCATCATCTACGCCAAGACGATGTTCGGTGCCTCGGAAGGTGGCCACTCTCACAAGGGCTGAGCGCCGCTCCGCAAGCCGGCCGCTCCTCCGCTCGACCTTCGGCGGCCGACCTGCGCCCCTCTCGCCGACGAAGCCCGCGTTCTGCCTCCACTTGCCTCGGCCAGGAGCTCCACGATGCCCGACACCCTGATCATCAACGCGAAGATCACGACGCTCGATCGCACCCATCCCACGGCCGAGGCGGTCGCGATCCGCGACGGCACATTCCTCGTGGTGGGAGACGAGAGGACAGTCCGCGCCGCAGCCAGCCCGCAGGCGCTCGTGATCGACGCCAAGGGACGTCGGCTGATCCCCGGGCTGATGGATAGCCACATCCACGTCATTCGCGGCGGGCTCAACTACAACATGGAGCTGCGCTGGGATGGCGTGCCGACGCTGGCCGACGCAATGGCCATGCTCCGGAAGCAGGCCGAGACCACTCCGCCTCCTCAATGGGTGCGCGTCGTTGGCGGCTTTACCGAGCACCAGTTCGCCGAGAAGCGCCTGCCAACGCTCGAGGAGCTCAACGCCGCCGCGCCCGAGACGCCGGTGTTCATCCTGCACCTCTACGATCGCGCGCTGCTCAATGCCGCAGCGCTGCGCGCCGTGGGCTACACGAAGGACACGCCAAACCCTCCAGGTGGCGAAATTGTTCGCGATGCGGCGGGCAACCCTACGGGCCTGCTGCTCGCCCAGCCCAACGCGACGGTCCTCTATGCGACGCTCGCCAAGGGCCCCAAGCTCCCGCCCGAGTATCAGCTCAACTCGACCCGGCACTTCATGCGCGAGCTGAACAGTCTCGGCGTCACCAGCGTGATCGACGCTGGCGGCGGCTATCAGAACTACCCCGAGGACTACCAGATCATCGAGAAGCTCCACCGGGACGGCGAGCTGACCCTGCGCATTGCCTACAATCTGTTCACGCAGAAGCCGAAGGAAGAACTCAAGGACTTCGCGACATGGGCGACGAAAGTGAAGCCCGGCGACGGCGACGATACCTACCGCCATAACGGCGCGGGCGAGATGCTCGTCTACTCGGCGGCGGATTTCGAGGACTTCCGGGTCGCCCGGCCCGATATGCCGCCCAGCATGGAGGCCGAGCTCGAGCCCGTCATCCGCCTGCTGGCCGAGCGGCGCTGGCCCTGGCGGCTTCATGCCACCTACGACCAGACGATCGGACGCGCGCTGGATGTCTTCGAGAAGGTGAACCGCGACATCCCGCTCAGCGGCCTCCACTGGTTCTTCGACCATGCGGAGACAATCAGCGAGCGCAACATCGACCGGATTGCCGCGCTCGGCGGCGGCATCGCCATCCAGCATCGCATGGCCTATCAGGGCGAATACTTCGTCGAGCGCTATGGCGCCAGGGCCGCCGAGGCGACGCCGCCGATCCAGCGGATGCTGGCGGCCGGGTTGCCAGTCGGCGCGGGCACCGATGCAACCCGTGTCGCAAGCTATAACCCTTGGGTATCGCTCTCCTGGCTCGTCACCTCGAAGACGGTAGGTGGCCTGCGCCTCTCCCCCGTGGCCCACCGGCTCGACCGTGAGACCGCGCTGCGGCTGTGGACCGAGGCCAACACCTGGTTCTCGAACGAACAGGGGAAGAAAGGCCAGATCAAGGCCGGCCAGCTCGCCGACCTGGCGTTGCTGTCCGACGATTACTTCTCAGTGCCCGAGGACCAGATCGCGACGCTGCGCTCAGTGCTGACCATGCTTGGCGGCAGGATCGTCTTCGCGGAGGGCGATGAGGCGAAGCTCGCGCCGCCGATGCCCAAGCCGATGCCCGATTGGTCGCCGGTCGCGACCTTCGGCGGCTACTGGCGGGCGCCCGAGGCGCACACGAAGCAGGCCTCGGCCTGCGGCTGCCAGCGTGCGTGCACACTCCATGGCCATGATCATGCCGTGGCTCTAGGAAGCCCTGTTCCCGCCGCCGACGTCCAGGGCTTCTGGGGCGCGCTCGGCTGCGGCTGCTGGGCCGTCTGAGAGGCACTGGACATGTCCCCTCCCACCCGCCCCGCTGCCCCGCCGCTGATCTGGCTGCTCCTGCTGCTGTCCGTGACGACGGGCCTGGTCGACGCAGTCAGCGTGCTCGGACTCGGCAAGGTCTTCACCGCCAACATGACGGGCAACATCGTGTTCCTGGGCTTCGCCGTTGTCGGAACGCCGGGATTCCACTTCACGCCCTCTCTCTCCGCGATGCTGTTCTTCCTGGCCGGCGCCGTACTCGCTGGGCAGATCGGCAGGGCGCAAAGCGGCAGGCCACTGCGGCGCTGGCTCCTGCTCGCGGCAATGATCGAGGCGCTGTCGCTCTGGCTCGCGGCCATCATCGCCACCGGGTTCGACATCGCGTCGCAGTCGCCCAGACCCGCCCTCTACGCGATCATCGCGCTGACGGCGCTCGCCATGGGCTTCCGCAATGCCACGGTTCGCCAGCTCAAGTTCCCCGAGGTCACCACCACCGTCCTCACGTTGACCCTGACGGGCCTTGCGGCGGATTCAACGCTGGCGGGAGGAACCAATCCCAACTGGGCGCGTCGGCTGGGCAGTGTCGCCGCGATCTTCGCGGGCGCTGCCATCGGCGCCGCGCTGGTCTTCCATGGCGGGCTGGTCATCCCGCTGATTCTGGCCGGTGTGCTCGTGCTGGCGGGGACCGCCGCCTGTGCGCTGCATCCGGCCTCGGCGCAGCCGATGGGCTGAGCGGGACATCTCCGCTCGCGGGTCAGCGCTCGCTGCCGGCCGCGTGCGCCTCGCGCAGCTCGTACAACACGGGCATGAAGGATTGAGCGATCGCAGCCGCCTCGCGCATGTGAGTCTGCGCCTCGGGGTTCTTGAGCATGGCGTCGTAGTCCTCCCGGCTGCGCCACTGTGCATAATTGGCGATGTGGCGGCGGTCTCCGCTGAGATGCAGATTGGCGGAGATAAAGCCGGGCAGGTGGCGCATGGTCTCCTCGGTCGCCCGGGACAGGAGCTTCAGGAGCTCGTCCGCCCGATCCGGCTCGACCGTGAAGGTGTTGATCAAAGTCAGGTGGCCCGCACTTGGATCGAGGCTCGTGCGCGGATTCGCCTGACGCGCCGTGTGGACCGTGATGGCATAGCCGTCCGGGTCGCGGAAGCTGAAGAAGCGTCCAAAAGGTCCATTCGCGGGTGGCAAGAGGATGGGCACTCCCGCGCCCACCAGCCGCTCATGCAGGCCGTCAGCATCGTCACTCGAGAGCCAGAGGGACAGCCCCCATCCGAGCTGGTTCACGAGCGCCAGGTCGACCAGCGGCCGACGGATCGCGAAAGGGATGGGCTGGGTATCGAACACGACCGCATCAGGCGGGCTCTGGGGAGCCGAGGTGAGGCCCAGGTGCTCCGTGTAGAAGCGCCGAGACGCCTCCAGGTCACGCACCTGGAGCGCAATGAAGCCGGGTCCAATCAGCTTGGCCATGGGTCCTCTCCTCCGTTAATATCAGGAGGCTGATATAATATCAGGAAGCTGACATGTCCACGACATCGATGCCGGAGCCGATGGCCAAGCGGCTTGGCTATGCACTCAAGCGAGCGCAGCACGCCTTGCGCACGAGAATGGACGATGCGCTGCGGCCACTCGGGCTGACCTCGCCCCAGTACGCGGTCCTCTCGGCGGTCGAGCTGGAGCCCGGTATGTCGAACGCCCGCCTGGCGCGCGCCGCCTTCGTCACGCCGCAGACGATGCAAGGCATCCTCGCCAACCTGGAGCGCGACGGTCTGCTTGTCCGACAGGCGGACCCCGAGCACGGCCGCATCCTGCGCAGCGAGCTGACCTCTCGCGGGAAAGCAGTGCTCGCGAGGGCCCATTGGGCCGTCGAGGAGGTCGAGAACGCCATGATCTCCTCTTTAGGCACAGCGGAAGCGGCGCGAATCGCCACGCTGCTGGCCCAGTGCGCCGATGCCCTGAGTTCCACCGATCCTGACTGAGCGCCTGAAGGCGCGCAGCGGAAGCGGTTCACCCCAGGGTTTGGAAACGATGGCCAGCTCGCGTCCGAGTTTGAGGGATGTGACTGAGGAGGGGCTAGTGAGGAAGCACGCGCCAGACACCGTCACCTCGGGTAGTCTTCACTGCATTCACCACTATGGCTCGCTACTACGAAGAGGACCGAGGCCCGATCTACGAAGCCGCGCGTCAGTTCCGTGACAAGTGCCTGCTTCAAGATGGCTCCCTGCTCTTTGAGGGTGCCACGGTCTGGTCGACCGGGAACCTGAACAGGCTGCGCACCGTCTTTGTGGAGGCGTGGGATGGCACGCAGCGTAGGTTCGAACAGAAACTCGAGGATCAGGTAGGCAAGGAGAAGCCGGAGGTCATCCGGCTCATGGCCGAGGCCATCGCCGTCTACTTCTTGTTCCACTCCAAAGTGGGGCGTCCCCGGAAGGAAGAGCTCGTCAACCAGGTGTTGGGCTGGGCAGGTGACTCGATCCCCCAAGGGCACTGGTTGCTAACAGCGTTCGAGTACGGCATCGGCAATCCTGGGCAGAACTACAATACCCGCCGTCCGGCCGAACTCGGCTTCTTGATCCGGTTCATGATCGACTGGAAGAAGCTCCCTCGACCCGAACAGGAGAAGCTGCTCCAGGAGCCCTGGGCCTTCATGAAGTTCGTCGACGGGCTGGAGGACATAGGGAACCGCCAGCTGCGGCACATTCTTCTCCACCTCCTCTTTCCAGATCAGTTCGAGCGCAGTACCAGCCTTCGGGACAAATGGCTGATCGGCGAGGCCTTCGAAAAGCTGGCCCAGCCTCAGGATGACGCAGATCAAAAGCTCCAGAATGACCCGGCTCTGCAGCTCAAGGACGAGCCAGACTGGAAGCTCTTCCTCATCCGGAAGGCCCTGGAGAAGCTTTTGCCGGGGCAGCGGCTCGACTTCTACGACAGCCCCCTGGATGCCACCTGGATCAGTGGCCTGGAGGGGGACGAGGACGAGGGGGCGTCCCTCGACGTCATCCGTCACAAAAAGCAGCTTGTCCTCTACGGTCCCCCTGGAACGGGAAAGACCTTCCGCGCCAAGGAGTACGCAGCACGCATCATCCGAGCCGCCGCCCTCGAGCAGCTGGGCCCAGCTGACTACTTCTCGCAGCAGGAGCTCATCGACGCCGCGATGAAGACCCACGTGCGTCGGCTCCAGCTCCACCCGGCGTACTCCTATGAGGAATTCATCCGGGGACTGCACCTCACACCGGAAGGCGCCACCGAGTACCGTCCTGGTTACCTGCTTCGCTTGATCAATGAGATACAGCGTCACCGGCAGAAACCAACCCTCACCTCCCGGCTCCCGTACGTCCTCATTCTCGATGAGATCAACCGCACGGACCTGAGTCGCATGCTGGGCGAGTGCTTCTCCCTCTTGGAAGACCGCGAGCAGCCGGTGGAGCTGCCCGGGCTCGATGAGAATGATGAGCCGATGCAGCTACGGATCCCGGGAGATCTGTATGTCATCGGAACAATGAACCTCATCGACCAGTCGGTCGAGCAGTTTGACTTCGCGCTGCGCCGCCGCTTCCTGTGGCTCCCCTGCCCATTCGATGGCGAGATGCTGCTCTCCGCAGCGGAGCATCGCTGGAGAGAGCGGGGAGGCCAGAATCGGCTCTCCTGGGAAAAGGTTGAGGGGGACTTCAAGCTGCTCGAGGCGGCCGCATCCGCGCTGAATGAGCGCATCCGTCAGGATCCCGCCCTGGGTGAGCAGTACGAAGTGGGCCACACCTACTTCCTCGATGCCGTCTCCTTCCTGCTCGACGAGTTGGGGCCCCGACCGAAGAAAAAGAAGTACTTCCTCTGGAAAGACAAGGAGCCCACCTGGCCAGTCAGGCTCCTTTGGAAGCTGTCCCTGAAGCCCCTGTTGGAACAGTACCTCTCCGGACTCGACGCCTCGGTTCGGAAGCAGGCCCTCGAAGGGCTGGAGACGACCTTCACTGCTCGGCCGGAGCTCTCTGAGTGAAGCTCTCCGTCCAGGACTGCTCGCCCTTTGATCCGCCGCCCACGGCGGACGAAGTGACCTGGCTGCAGCGGCTCGCGAGCAAGGCCCAGCCGCAGGCGCACGTGATGCCGTTGGGCGGGGCGCGCGATGAGGACGAGCCCATCGTCTACTGCGAGCGGGATGGAACCTGGTGGGCGGGGCGCTACGTGGGAGAGCTGCTATTCGAGGGCCACAGCCTGACCATCCTCCCTCGCTTTGGGATGGAGACGCTGCGCACTTGGCTCGCTCATGTCTTCAATCTGGTTCTGGTGGAGACACCAGGCCAGGTGCAGGCGGATGCGTCGTTCATCGTCCAGCTCCTCGCGGCGCTGTGGGTCCGAGGCTTCGTGGATGCTTCCCGCCACGGCCTCCCCGCGCTCCGAACGGAGCGCGCCAGCGTAGGCTTGGTGGTCCGTGGTCGGTTGGACGTTGCCGGGACCGTGCGCCTCCGGGCTGCGAACAGCCCCCAGGTGGCGTCCCTCCGCCGCGAGCGCTCGCTCGACAACGCTACCGCCCGCGCCATCGTCTCGGCCTACGCGGCGCTGAGGCGCTGGATGGCCCCGGTTCCAGAGAGCTTTTGGCTCCCTTCGCGAGCAGCGGAGTTGCTCCCGCATCTCATCGCTGTCACCGGCTCGAACCCCCAGGTGCCCTCCAGCGCCGAGTTGGCGCGCGTCCGCTACACTCCCCTGACGGCAGCGTTCAAGCCAGTCGCGGAGCTCTCCCGGCGGATTGCCTTGCGCCGAGGGCTCTCCTCCTCCTCAGCCGATGGCACCTGCCAAGGGGTGCTGCTCGACGTGGCTGAGCTCTGGGAACTCTATGTACTGGCCGCACTCCGCCGTGCTGCCGAGAGCTTCGAGGTACGCCACGGGACTCTCGATTTCAGCGCCTGGGATGCCCTCCTGCGCAGTGAACTCACCGCTGAGCCCCTGGGCATGCTCAAGCCCGATGCCCTCGTCCTCAAGAAAGCATCGGTGCTAGGGATCCTCGACGCCAAGTACAAGCGGCTACACCCCAGCCAGGCCTCGCGGCGAGGCCCGCAGCGCGAAGATCTGTACCAGATGGCGGCGTACCTCTCGCGCTACGGCCAGCCAGGGAGCCTGAGCTGGGGTGCACTGGCTTATCCCTACAATCCCGATGAGCCAGGCACGCCCCCAGCAGAGTCGGGCAACCCCTGGGCTCTAGATGGTGCAAGAAAGGTCTACTTCCTGAGTCTTCCTCACACGCTCGAACAAGCCGCCAGCAAGCTGCGGCGGGTGCTGCTCCAAGCGCCCGAGCCGATGCCACTTCTTCCATGAAGCGGTGTCCGGCGTGCGCGCACCAGCTTGCCACCCCTCAACAAGCCTTCCATCCTTCCTTCAAGAAGCCATGAAGGAGGGCCGTCCAGAATCCATTTATTGCCGGAAGTGTCGTGAGCACCCCAGGAAGGAGCGATCATGAACGCCACACACCCCTTTGCTACCCGCGTGAACGCCCAACTCCCCGACTGGCTCGTGAAGGAGTTGCACACCTACAACACGCCCCTGCCGACCGCCGAAGCGCGCGTGCGCCTCACCCACACGCTCGCGGCGCGCAACTACAAGGAAGGCAACGGGGGGCCGTTCGCCGCGCTCGTCGTTGCCCCTGCGACGGGCGAGCTGGTCTCCATCGGCGTCAACGTCGTGTTGAGCTCGGGCCTCTCCTCCGTGCATGCGGAGGTCATGGCGCTCTCGCTCGCCCAGACCCGCCTCGGCACCTGGGACCTGGGCTCTGCGGGGGGCCGCGAGCTCGAGCTCGTCGTCAACTGGCGCCCGTGCACGATGTGCTACGGCGCGCTCATCTGGTCGGGAGTCAAGCACCTGCTCATCGCTGGCGACGGCCCAGAGTGCGAAGCACTCACGGGCTTCGATGAAGGGCCCATGCCCGCGGACTGGAGAGCAGCGCTCGAGGCCCGTGGAATCCGGGTCTCCTCCGGAGTGCTGCGGGACGAAGCGATCGCCGTCTTCGCCGAATATGGCCGCTCGGGCGCGACCGTCTACAACGCTCGCGGGACCGGCTCACACCGGCGGGATTGAATCATCTAAGGGGGACTGCTCCGCCAAGCGCATCCCTGCTCCTGCGGTACTCAGCGCGCCGGCACATCGTCGTCCGCCACCGCCTCCGGGCTGTTCGCAGGGGGCAGTACCTTCTCGAAGCGCAGCCCGGCGGGCTCGTGCGCCGGATCGTCCGCCGGCCCCGGAGGCGTCTCCAGCGAGGAGGCCGAGAAATCCGTGGGGTGCTCCACCGAGGCCGGCAGTGTCTTCGTCAGCGTGAAGCTGTCCTTCACCGCGCCATTGGGGGTGAGGAACCTGGCGCTCAGCGTCCCTCCGCTCACCGCCACCTCCAGGTAGCCCACGTCCGTGTTGTTGCGGTACGCCGTCCAGCTCGGCTGCGAGACCAGGAAGGCCCGCAGGTTCGCGCCGCCGCTGCCCACCACCACGTAGGTGATGCCCCGCGTCCCCGAGCCCGCCAAGCCATCACCCCTCATCGGCTTGGAGCGCTCGTAGTTGTGGTCATGCCCCGTGAGCACCAGATCCACCCCGTACTGCTCGAAGATCGGGCCAAACTCGCGCCGCATCGTCAGCTGAGAGCCGTGCTCGCCGCTGGACCAGGGCGGATGGTGGAAGAAGGCCACCTTCCACGGCCGCTGCGTGGCGGCCAAGTCCTGGGCCACCCAGCTCTTCTGCGCCGCCAGCGTGCAGCGATCCGAGGAGGCCAGACCGATGGCGCAGTTGGAATCGAGCGCCACGAAGTGCACGGGGCCCCAGTCGAACGAGTAGTAGCGCTCCGAGCCCGCCGGGTTGTTGGCCGGCAAGTAGAAGTTGTCCAGATACGGCTGCCCCTGGTTCGTCACGTACTCATGGTTGCCCAGGCTGGGGAACAACGGCACCTTGCGCAGCAGCGCCGCCATGGGCGTGAACATCCGGTCCTGGAACTCCTGCTCGGTGCCCGAGGAGTAAGCGTTGTCCCCAAGCGCCAGCAGCAGCTCGCCGGCATTGCCCGGCTGCGCGAGACGATCCACCACCTGCTGTTGCCTCAAGCCGCCCGTACCGAAGTCCCCCATCGCCGTGAATCGCAGGCTCGTGTTCGTCGGGGGCTGGGCGGCGCGGAACTGCCGCACACCGGTGACCGAGCCACACGCCTCCACCACGTAGCTGTGCGTCCGCCCCGGCGTCAGGCCCGTCAGCTTCACCGCGTGCCGCCAGCCTGCCGCGGACGCCGTCGCCGTCTTGGACAGGTCCGTTCCCTGGCCGTAGCGCACGAAGGGCGTGCACGACACGCTGGTCCGGAACGCCACGATGGCGCTCGTCTGGCCCACGCTCTGCAGGTAGGGCTGGCGCGGCAGCACCGGTCCCGAGTCCCCCTCGGCGGGCGCCGTCGACCGCTCCTCGCCGCACGCGCGAGCCTCGGTGATGGAGGCCCAGTCGTTGAGCGTGTTGCCATACACATTGATGCGCACGTAGCGCGCCTGCCGTGGGGCACTGAAGAGGTAGGTCTGCGGCGTGGTGTTTGCCGCGCTGACGCCCGAGTACGCCTGCGTGTAGTTCGTTCCGTCCTCCGAGATGGAGAGCGTGAAGGTGTTGCGCTGCACCGTGCCCAGGTGCCACGCCACGGCGGCCCCCGTCAGCGGCTGCACCTCGCCCAGGTCCAGCAGCAGCCACGCTCCCTTGCCGTAGCCGCTCCAGCGCGTAACGAGGTCGTCATCCTGCGTATTGGACGCCACGCTGCCCGCGCCATCATCCCCGCTCGCGCGCACTACCGGCGTGATCAGCGTGCGGCAGTTCGCCGCCGTCAGTGGCTGGGGAGGACCTTGAGGCTCCGGAGACAGTGCCTCGGCGGCGGGAGGTTGCGCCGAAAGGGCCGCGTCCTCGCATGCCGAGAAGAGCCACGCCGCCAGAAGACCTGAGACGAAGAGGAGAGGTTTGCGCATTCCGGCACCGGCAACATGATTCGAGTGCCAGGGGTTCCCCGGAAGCCCAGTGCGATGCAAGCCTGCGTCCCCCCGCTCGCTGAGCCGCCGGACTTCCGCTCCGCGAGGAGGTGGAATTCAATGAGGCCCCGCCTGCCACCCGAGACCTTCCTGGAGACCGAGCGTCTGCTCTTCCGGCGTGCGGTTCCGGAGGATGCGCGCGTACAGCCTGCGCCGTGAGGACTTCCGGCTCTGAGGTCCACCGAACGAAACTACTTCATGCGCACGGTGACGGTGTTGGTGGCGGTGTTGAACGTGAGGAAGCCCTTCTGGAACTCGCTCTCACTGCCGCCTGTCACGACGTACTCGTCCCGTACCGGGTAGCCCAGCGCGCTCCTCTCCCAGCCCAGCGACTCCCACTTGGCCCGAATGGCGCCGTGCACCTCGTGCGCTCCTGTCGTCGGCGTCCAGTAGATGCTTCCGTTCTCGAAGTGGTTGTAGCGCCCCACTCCGTCCGGCGTCGTCAGCTCTCCTGTCTTCGGGTAGCCCAGCACGCTGCGCTCCCAACCCAATTGCTCCCACTTCGCACGGATGTTCCCGTGCACCTCCCAGGCCCCCAACTCCGGCGTCCAGTAGATGCTGCCTCGCTCGAAGTGGTTGTAGCGGCCACGCCCATCCGGCGCCGCCAGCTCGTCGGTGATGGGGTAGCCCAGCACGCTGCGCTCCCACCCCAGCTGCTCCCACTTGATCTTGATCTGCCCCACCACCACGTGCGCTCCCAGCGTCGGCGTCCAGTAGATGCTGCCTCGCTCGAAGTGGTTGTAGCGCCCCACCCCATCCGGCGTGGACAGCTCCCCGGCTTGGCACGCGCCCAGCAGCACCGGGCCGTTCACCGCGTCGTACTTTGCCTTGATGTCCCCCATCAGCACGCAACCGGTGCCCCAGTTGTAATCGGTCCTGTAACGGCTGAAGACGGCGGCCACGAGCGAGGAACCCCCTACGGTGGTCCTTCCGCATTGCATGGCATACGCGCCCACCCACGGCGTGTAGGTATAGAGCGCGGCGGTGGCCTTGGTGGCGGGCGTCACCGTGCAGGGGTCCGACGTCTGCTTGGTGAGGCCGACCTTCCATCCACTGACCGTGGTCCCGCCCGCGTCCAGCGCCCTCAGGTAGCCCCGGATCTTCGCGGCACCGCACTCCACCTGGTTGCCAAAACCCGCGTAGCTCGTGTTGCAGCCCCCACTGTCCGGACACCCACAACCGGTGGCCTTGTCCAGGTTGCTCGAGGTTCCACTCTGGATGAGGCCCGACTCGATCTGGATGCGCGCCAGCATGTAGAGCGGGCTGATGCCAGAGGCGCGGGAGCGCTCGACGATGAGCGTGGCGGCCGTCTTGTTGCCCCACACGGGGTCCCTGTACCCGGCCAGAAAAGAGCCCTTCTGCTGGAGGAACTGCTGCACCTGCGCGGGAGTGATCCAACCTCCACCCGTCAGGTCGGCATCCTCCATCAGCCGGTGCATGTCGTAGGCCCCGGCCAGATCGAGCAGAACCTGGCCGGTCAGCTCATCCACAGGACGGGGTTCTTCATCGGGAACACCACAGCTGATGACGGTCAGGGCGCACAACAACAGCCAAGGGCGTGACAGGCGCATGCGTCTTCTCGGGGAAAGGGAGGAACCGGCGGAGGTGTGGCCTTGCGGCGGGAGGCGATGGGTCCTCTCCCGCCGCAAGTGGACTTCAATCGTCCGAGGCGGACTTCAGGAGTCCGCCAGGACTGCTACTTCATGCGCACGGTGACGGTGTTGGTGGCGGTGTTGAGCGTGAGGAAGCCCTTCTGGAACTCGCTCTCACGGCCACCCGTCACGGCGTACTCGTCTCGCACCGGGTAGCCCAGCGCGCTCCTCTCCCAGCCCAGCGACTCCCACTTGGCCCGGATGGGGCCATGCACCTCGCGCGCTCCCGTCGTCGGCGTCCAGTAGATGCTTCCATTCTGGAAGTGGTTGAAGCGCCCCACTCCGTCCGGGGTCTTCGTCTCGTCCGTCAGCGGGTAGCCCAGTAGCCCTGCCTCCCGGCTCAGCGCCACCCACTTGGCGTTGATGTCACCCACTACCGCGTGCGCTCCCGTCGCCGGCGTGAAGTAGATGCTTCCATTCTGGAAGTGGTTATAGCGCCCCACCCCATCTGGCGTTCCCTGCTCGTCCGTCAGCGGGTAGCCCAGCACGCTGCGCTCCCACTCCAGCTCCGCCCACTTTGTATAGACCTGTCCCCGCACCTCGTGCGCTCCCGTCGCCGACGTCCAGTAGATGCTTCCGTTCTCGAAGTGGTTGTAGCGCCCCACTCCGTCCGGCGTCGTCAGCTCTCCTGTCTTCGGGTAGCCCAGCACGCTGCGCTCCCACCCCAGCTGCTCCCACTTCGCACGGATGTTCCCGTGCACCTCCCAGGCCCCCAACTCCTGCGTCCAGTAGATGCTGCCTCGCTCGAAGTGGTTGTAGCGGCCCCTCCCGTCCGGCGCCGCCAGCTCGTCGGTGATGGGATAGCCCAGCACGCTGCGCTCCCACCCCAGCTGCTCCCACTTGATCTTGATCTGACCCACCACCACGTGCGCTCCCAGCGTCGGCGTCCAGTAGATGCTGCCTCGCTCGAAGTGGTTGTAGCGCCCCACCCCATCCGGCGTGGACAGCTCTCCGGCCTGGCACTTCCCCAGCAGCACCGGGCCGTTCACCGCGTCGTACTTCGCCTTGATGTCCCCCATCAGCACGCACGCCGTGCCGCAATGCGCATTGGCTCGGTTGAGGTAGTCCGTCCAGGGCCAGTTGGACCCGGGATCCGTGCGGTCGTAAGGCTGGAGCTTGCCGTGCCCCACCACGTGGTAACGGTCACGGGGAATCCCGTGGTCACGCGTGATGTCGCACAGCAGCCGGGCCGAGGCGTCGATCTGCCCCACCGGCCAGTTCACCGTCGACGCATACCCGCCGTGCTCGATGCCGATGGTGAAGTCGTTGGAGCTTCTCCCGTTCAGCCCGCACTCCACCCCGCTGTTGTTGCTGCACTGGTACGTGGCGCCGATGTGCCAGGCCCGGCTCCCGTCGCGCACGAGTTGGCTGATCTCCCCGCCATCCTCGCGCACCACGTAGTGCGCGCTCACTTGCGAGCTGGAGTTGGTCAGCCAGCTCCAGCACCCCGAGTAGCTGCTCTCGCAGGTGTGAATGATCACCATCTTCACCCCCATGGGCCGGGAGTTGTAGTTGGGCGAGGCCCGCCACACGGCCGGCGCGTAGTCCGGACCGGCGAGCCCCTGGCGCTGCTGCCCCAGTTCCTCGACGGCCAAGCCCTGTCCACTCACGCCCCACTCTTGCGAGAGCGCCCCGAGTCCCAGGCGGGCCACGCGGAAGACCTCGTTGTGGACGAAGCTGCGACGGCCCTCCTCGTTCTGAATGCCGGACAGCTCGGCCACCGCCGGTGCCCACTTCACCGCCTGCGTCCGATCCACCTTCAGCGCATCCGCGTGGCGCGACAGCAGCGCCGCAGCTGCACGAACGTGGGAGCGCGCGTCAATCCTCGCCTGCTCCGCCGTGACGCCGGCCAGCTTCGCGCCCTCGTCGAGCTGAGCCCCCGTGAGCGCCATCAGTCCGTAGACGACCGGGCGGCCCTCGAACTCCTCGGCGCTCTCCACCATCTGGTAGCGCGTCTGCACGAAGGAGATGGACTTGAGGAGCGCGGGCGGCACATCGAACTCCTCCCCGGCCTCCTGGAAGAGCGCATCGAAGGACTCATCCTCGCGAGCGGAGTCCTCCGTCCTGGGCGCGTCCACCTGCACGGTGGGGGCTGCGGACTCCTGCTGCGGCTGCTGCTCGTTCGTGCCACACGCCTGCGTCAGCGCCAGCGAGGCAGCGAGCACTACAATTCCCGGCCTGTTCTTCATCGATTCCTCCGGACTTCGTCACCCAGTCATGAGAGGGGACGAACCGGCCGACATCCCAGAAATCCGCATAAAAAACTTACGCCTGAATTTCTGGCTTCCCTACGTGCACCAGGCTCCCTGGAATTTTCGTGGCAGCCCGGTGCTCCCGCGCTCTTCTACTTCCTCGGGCGCGCCGCCCACTCCCGGTCGAGGATGGCGTGGATGAGCGAGTCACACCACTCGCCCTTGAGGAACACGTTCTCGCGGAAGTGCGCCTCCAGCCGGAAGCCGAGCCGCCGCACCACCTTCACGGAGCCCTCGTTGCGCGGATCGCAGTCCGCCCACACGCGATGCAGGCCCAGCGTCTGGAAGCCGAAGTCCAGCATCGCCTCGGCGGCCTCGGAGATGTAGCCCTTGCCCCACTGCGAGCGGTCGAGCACATACCAGAGCGCGCCCTCGCGCTGCTCGAGGTCCACCACCTTCAAGCCGCAGCGGCCCACCAGGCGTCCGTCCTCGCGAAGCACCACCGCCAAGTCATGAATGCGCCGAGGGCTCTCCGTGGCCGTGGCCCTGGAGTCCCGGATGTATTTCAAGCTCTCCTCGGGCGTGCGGACCCCGTGGGACTGGTAGCGGACGACCTCCGGATCGGACTCGTAGGGCCAGGTGACGCGCCAGTCGTCCTCTTCGAACTCGCGCAGACGCAGGCGGGCAGTGAGCAGTTCCATGGGCGCATAGCGAGTACACATCCGCAGGGGTTTGTCCATTCAACCTGACCCTGCCCTAAAGTTCACTGCGAAGATGACGGCGGTCTTCGAGAATTCCGTCTCCGTATAGTGTCTCGGACGAGGTACGCGAGGGGATGATGATGCAGCCATACCGAAGCTGTGGGTGGGCAATCTTAGGCATTCTGGGGCTGCTGGCGTGCAGCCCCATCGAGGAGCACGCGCTGGAGTCGGCCTCAGAGCGCGCGGCCGTGCCGCTCGCGAGCGGAGGCGTGGAGCTGACCACGAACAGCATCCAGGGCACGGTCCGCTTCACCAACCAGAACCCGGCGATCCAGACGCTGCTGGCGGAGGATGGGTGGGAGATCGGCTCCGTGTCCGCAGCCAGCACCTCTCCGTCCGGGTATAGCGCCTCGACCAGCACCGTCACGTTCACCCATCCCTGGGAGTACACCTTCGAGATCCTCGTCGAGGCGGGCGCCGGAGGGGACGCTGGCGTGACGTACTCGCTCGACGCGAACCACTCCGGCTTGAACTTCGCGGCCTCGGGGGTCACGGTCCGCACCAGGAGCCAGCAGCCGGATCCGTCCACCGTCACCCTGGAGCAGTGCATGGGCGTCATCCGGCTCATTGGCGGAACGGATGAGACGTGCGCGACCCGGCGGGATGTCTACCAAGCGTGGGTGGGGGGCTTTGCCGGATACCCGAAGACAGAGCCCGAGGGCCGCTCGTACATTGCCTATCTCCCGGCGGGAGCTCACCCGTTGAAGACGGTCATCTACTGGCTCAGCACGGAAGAGGGGCTCCACTACTCGTTCTTTTACACGGATCTGAGCGTGGCCTGCGATGAGATCCGGACCCTCTGCCTCCCGATGCCGCCCCCGCCGCCCCCGCCGCCGCCTCCTCCTCCCCGAGGCGCCCTGACGGGGCCCTGGGAGGTCATCGGGGAGACGGCCTACCGGCAAGACACCCTGGCCGCGAACCCGGGGTACCTCCGGTATGGCTCCGTGGTCGACACCACTCCGCTGGCCCCCATCAGCGATCCCAGCTCGTGGTGGACCATCGGGGATCTGCTCGAGGGCGATTACGGGCTGCGCACGTCCGCGGCTTTTCGGACGGGCCTCGATGCGCAATCGGTCACCACCGAATATGCGAATGATGGCGTGGTGGTGGGCAACGCGACGACGCCCGTCACGCGGGTCATCGACGGAGAGACACGCTACCCCTTCGTCATGCGGCCCGCGTATGCCTATGGCGCCCTCCGGCTGGTGGATCCCTATGTCTCGCAGCACCCGGGAGCTCGGAGCGCGCTGCAATCCCTCTTTTTCAGGGTCAGCGACTCCGATTCCCCGGGGAGCCCGAACTGCATCTCCTGTGGCTCCATGCTCAGCGCCTCCAACCCCAACGGCGGAGGCAGCGCGACTGCGTTCCGGGGCAGCTTCGAGCCCACCACCGGCCAGCTCGTGTCTGTCTATGATCAGATCCTGTTGACCCCCTACAGTGAGCCGCGGCAGTGGACCCAGGACTACCTGCGTCTGAACTTCGCCTCCTCACCGGCGGACAGCAACGATCCCGCCCGCTTCCTCGATGGCGAGCTCACGCTTCAGCAGGCGCAGAACAGCGCGCGGGTGGCGGGCGGCGAGCGCTTCCGCGTCGATCATGAGTACTGCTTCAATGAGATCTCCCTGGAGTACTGGAACACGCAGGCGCGCTTCTTTGCGCCCACCGTCTCGGTGACCGGCAGCTTCACGGGGCAGGACTGGCGCGGGCAGCAGACCTCCTACACGACTTCGGGCGCCTCGCGCGGGACTCCGCGCACCTACGAGACGGCCGCAGCCCGAGGTTCGATCCGCCTGACGCTCCCGCAGGGGAGCTATACCCTGGCGCCGAGCGCCCTGATGGTCAACGCGGCGGGCCAGGTGAACAGCGCCAACTTCGCTCCCATCTCCATGCAGCTTGGCTGCGGGCAGCGCACCAAGGTGGTGCCTCCGCTCACGGTGTCCATCTCCCCCACCCCTGGGTGCGCGCAATCCCCCTCGGCCACGGTGGCGGGAGTGGTGCGGAGCGCCCCCAGCCAAGTGGACCGCGTCTGGTACCGGCTCAACGGCGGCCCCGAGATCACGCTGTGCCAGTCCTGCGGCACGGATCCCACCTTCGCGTTCACCGCGCCGCTCCTGGCCTGTGGGAACACGGTGGAGGTGTTTGCCTTCACCGAGGGAATGCCAGAGCCCGCAGTCAGCACTCAGCAGCTCGTCTGGGATGACCCCGCAGACGGGCCGAGTTGCTCCGGCGCGTACTGCGTGAACCACCCGCCGGTGGCCCGCTGCCGCAGCGTGACGGCCCCGACGGGGCCAGCGTGCGGCACCGTGAACGCCTCCATCAACGATGGCTCGCTCGATCCCGACCCGGCAGACACGGTGACGTGTGTGCAGTCTCCCGAGGGCCCCTACGGCGTGGGCTCGCGGCGGGTGACGCTCACGTGCACGGATTCGACGGGGCTGTCCTCTTCGTGTGAGGCCCAGGTGACGGTCCTGGACACGACAGGCCCGGTCCTCCACTGCCCCGCCTCGGTGCCAACCTGTCCGGCCGAGGGAGCGCTGGCCGAGGGAGTAACGGCCTCGGATTCCTGTGGGGTTCCGCCCACTGTGACGTGCACCACCACGGGGAACCAGGTGGCGTGCACCGCGACGGACGCGTCGGGCAACGGTGCCAGTTGCTCATTCACCTGCGGCGGCGGGGAGGATGGCGGCGGGGATACCGGTTGCCTGGATGTCCAGCTGAGCGACTTCAACCTCTTCCTGCTGGAGGACTACTCGGGTGGGCACGATGTCCAGGGGAAGGTAGCGGCCGGCGGCAACATCACGATGACTGACTTTGCCGTGGGCGCTGGAGTCCCAGACACGTCCATCGCCCAGACGCTGGTTGCGGGAGGCAACCTGAGCCTCTCACGCGGCGGCATCTGGGGAGACGCGTGGTATGGCGGCAACTACTCCTCGGATCCATCGGTGAGCGTCATCCGGGGGGCTGTGTCTCAAGGCACCCCCATCGACTTCGCGGCCCGGGGTGCCCAACTTCGCACGCTGTCGTCCCGGCTGGCCGCGCTGCCTGCCAACGGCGCGACGGTCCGCGAGAGCTGGGGCGGCGTCATGCTCAGCGGCTCCGACCCGGGCGTGAATGTGTTCGACGTGGATGCCAGCGCCTTCACCGGGGCCGTACTGCTGTCCGTTCAAGCGCCCGCGGGCTCGCTGGCGATCCTCAACATCCGCGGAGCGTCGGCCCAGTTGACGGGCTTTGGGCACGCGTTCAGCGGGGGGATCGATCAGCGCGGCATCCTCTATCACTTCGTGGATGCCACGAGCGTCACCGCCAACGGTTATGGCTTCTGGGGCACAGTGCTGGCACCGAAGGCCGCCATCGACTTCAGCAATGGGAGCTTCGATGGCGGCATCTATGCCCGCTCGTTCACGGGCAACGCCGAGGGCCACATCAATGCCCTGAATGATCACCGCATCTGCCCTGTGGCGCCAGGAGCCAGGCCCCTCGTGCGTCCGGCGCGGACTCAACCCCATTGATGCTACGGCTCCTTGCGCTCGAACTGCAGGTCGCTGAAGACGAAGCCCGTCAGCCGCCCGGCTCCATCCCGGGTCAAGCGCAGGAGGCCGGGGGCCGTGGTGAACGCATCGGCGAAGGCGGGCTCGAGCGGATGGGTCCCCACGGCCCGCCCTTTCAGCACGGCCTTCCCGTCCTTCAGCTCGATGCGCCAGGTGGTCTCCAGCTCGGGGCTGTAATACGTCCCCACCAGCGGCTTCCAGTCGCCGTCCGCGAGCGTGGCCGGCTGCACCCGCTTGAGAACCCCCACCGTCTCCTCACCGCGCGACAGCGTCAGCTGCCCGTCCGCGAAGGCGAACCTGAGCGGGGTGCCTTCCATCTCGAAGCGCTCGCCACCCACTGACCGCAGGGGACGGTTGCTCCCCCTGTAGCGGAACAAGAGCTGGTTGCTCTGCTGAAGGATGGGCACCGTGCGCTGCGCAACCTCATCGTAATAGAGCCCCGCATACCGGCCGACGTCCCCCGTGGGGGTCTCCGGCGCGCTCGACGTGACGGGCGCGGGAGCCTTCGCCTCCTGCCGCGGCTCGGCCGCTCGGAAGACGTCGCCCAGGACGACGTCCGCCACGTTCTCGGCGAGGTCCGGCCGCGCATCCCCCCGGTTGCAGAGGACGGCGATGGAGACGCGCTGCGCGGGGAAGCGCAGCAGCAGTGCGCGATAGCCCGCCCATCCCCCGGAATGATGGATGCGCTGCACGCCGCGGTAGGAGTCCAGGAAGAGCCCCCGGCCGTAAGAAGTGCTGCCTCCCGTGTCCAGCGCACCCCGCTCCTGCAGCGCGTCGATGAGGGCACGCCCTCCCACGCGAGCGCTGTAGAAGTTCTCCTCCCATTTGACCAGCTCGGTGACGTTGGTCTGGACCTGCCCGTCCCCCAGCTGGTTCCAGTTCGACATGTCGAGCTGATAGCCCTCCTTCCCCGAAGGGGCGTAGGCCGTGGCGCGGCCGGGCAGGATGGCCGTGTGGTCGTCGCGGAAGTGGCTCCGGGTCATGCCGAGGGGCTGGAAGAGCCGCTCCTTGGCGAACTCGGACAGGGGCTTGCCGGTAACGCGCTTCACGATGAGCGCCGCCAGGAAGTAGCCGGTGTTGCTGTACTCGAAACGCGTTCCTGGCCTGAACCGCAGGCCCCGCTGGCGGGCGATGACCTCCAGGGCGTCGTCATCGTCCGTGACGTCCTCGTAGTGATAGCCCTTGAAGAAGAGGAGCTGGTTGTAGTCGCGCAGCCCGCTCGTGTGGTGGAGCAGGTGGTCGAGGGTGATGGGCGTCCCGTAGTCCGGGATTTCGGGCAGGTACTTCCGGATGTCATCCGTGAGCGCGAGCTTCCCCTCGTGGGCCAACAGCACGACGCTCGCGGCGGTGAACTGCTTGGAGACCGAGCCGACGTCGAACAGGGTCGTGGGGGTGATGGGCGTGGCCTGGTTCAGGTCGGCCATGCCGTAGCCCCGGGAGTAGAGGATCCGGCCGTCCTGGTAGATGCCAAGGGCACAGCCAGGGTTCGAAGGGCTGTTGTAGTCCTTGAACACCGCGTCGATGCGGGCCGGGTTGATGCGAACGGGCAAGGGCGTGGCGGCAAGGGCCGGAAGCGCCGCCATGAAGCCGACGAGTCCGATGACCGTGCGGCGCAGCGAGGCGTGCATGGAGTGTCCTTTCAGGAGGGCAAAGCCTGCCGGGACACTCCGAGCCGCCGCAAGCGAGAAAGCATCAGAACAGCTTGGCGAGATCCTTTACCGGTTTCGGAGCGGCCTCGGTGTTGCCCAGCGCGCCCATGACGCCTCCAAAGATCATCGAGGCCGGGTTGGGGCGGCCCTTCGTGATGGACCCGATGATGCCCTCCGCGGCTCCCTTCACGGTGTTGAGGTAACCGGTCGCGGCACCCTCGAGGACTCCCTTGAAGCCCCCCTCCGAGTTGCCCACCCCCGTCAGCACGTTGCTGACCAACGGCAGGAACCAGAGCTTCTTGCCCACCTCCCCGGCGAACCACTGGAAGTTGTCCTTGTTGCTCCCGTCCTCCTTGACGTGGGTGTCATTCGTGGTCGGCAGCTGGTGATCGGTGCCCAGCGAGGCGTACCCCTGCTCGGCGAAGTCCTTGACCATGCCGGCCTCCGTGCCGTGCCGCGCATCGCCATCCTTGGTGATGCCCTCGATGTTGCCGTCTCCCTGTCCGTTCTGGACCTTGCTCGACCGATCCCCGCCCTTGGAGGACTTGGAGCTGTCGATGTGCTCCAGCACCTTGGCCAGCCGGTACACGGCGTCGGGGTTCTGCTTCGAGTCTTTCAGGTCGAGCTTGGGATCGATGCCCGTCTGCTTGCACAGCTGCTCGAACTTGATGTCCTTCTGGCGGCCCAGGTTCTTCAGCACGGGGGTCTCGTCGACGATCTGCGCCGCCGACCGGTTATCCCCCTGCGGCCGCTTGTCGTTGGCGCTCGGGATGCCAGAACCCGAGGCCTGCGGAGGCTGTCTCTTGTTGATGACACCGGGCTCGAACGAATCCACCAGGCTGTGGCCCCGCGCGGGCGCGCCCAGGGTGCCTTGGAGCCCCCGAGCCCCCGTGTCCTGAACAGGGCCCGGCGAGAGCAGTTGCTTCGGGTTGACGAGAGAGGACTGAGCAACGTCCGGACGCATCCTGGAATACGAGAGGGCCGTGGCCTTGAGGTCGATCATGCCGCTTCCCTACTGCAGCGCACATGCCACCCTAGAGGGCTCCGCAACCCATGGATCTCTCAAGGCCAGGACTGCTCCGGGGAGCTCGCTTCCAGCGTCCCGGCGGTGACTGCAATCACCAGGAGGGTGACGCTTGTCACCAGCAAGCTCCCAAATACTTTACTAAGAGTGAACCGCCCGTAGTCTCCGCCGCCATTTTCGCCAAGCGGAGAGGTTGAGCCATGCAGAGGCAGCAATCGGGTGGGTGGATGCTGTGGGCAGTACTCTCGTGCCTATGGGTGACAGCCTGTGGGGGAGACCTCTCGGAAGGAGCCGTTCCCGAGAGCGAGGTGCTGTCGCAGGAGCGCCAAGGGCTGCAAGCCCAGGCGGCCGATGAGCACTTCGTGGCCACGGCCGCCGCGCCCAGCCCGCTGACGAAGGCCATCGCCGCGGGCAACAGCCACTCGTTGGCGCTGCGCCTCGACGGCTCGGTGTGGACGTGGGGGCTCAACAACAGCGGGCAATTGGGTCACGGGACGCAAACCAACAGCTCCACGCCGCTGCGGGTGGCGGGGCTTCCTGCCATCAAGGCCATCGCTGCGGGGAACTCCCACTCGCTGGCGCTGGGAGTGGATGGCAGGGTGTGGGCCTGGGGAATGAACTCCTTCGGGCAGCTCGGTGATGGAACGACCACGCTGCGCCTGGCTCCCGTGGCGGTGACAATCCCAGGGGGGGCCGTGGCCATCGCCGCAGGGCTCAGCCACTCGCTGGCGGTCGCGGCCGATGGCAGCGTCTATGCCTGGGGCTACAACGTCTCGGGGCAACTGGGTGATGGGACGACGACGAACCGCTCCACGCCCGTGAGGATCAACCTGCCTGTCAGCATCAGGGCTGTCTCCGCGGGCCAATATCACTCGATGGCGCTGGGAACCAACGGGAGTGTGTGGACGTGGGGCCGTAACTCCGCTGGGCAGATTGGCAACGGAAACATCTCCACCCAGATGACGCCGTACCAGGTGAGCCTGGCGCAGGGAGCCACTGCGATTGCGGCGGGCGGTACCCACTCGCTGGCGCTGCTGTCCAACCAGACGGTGGTGGGGTGGGGAAATAACAACTTTGGCCAGCTCGGGATTGGGACGACTGCCACTCCGCAGACAGTGCCGGTGCAATCGGGGCTGGCGGCACCTGTGACCGCCATCTCCGCGGGAGCTGACTTCTCGCTGGCCATCAACGCCTTCGGTGCAGCGTGGTCATGGGGACGGAACACCGCGGGCCAGCTGGGGGATGGAACCATCACCCAGCGCACCAGCCCGGTGCCCGTGCAGGGACTGACGGATGCGGTGGCGGTCTCCGCGGGAGGCTTCCACGCGCTGGCGCTGCGCTCCGACTGCCCATTCTGGGGCTGGGGCGCCAATGACAAAGGGCAGCTGGGAGACGGCACCCTGACCGGCCGGTGGACGCTGACCCAGACGCAGCTCGTGAACATCTACTTCTTCGACAACGACACAGATGGATATGGCGCGGAGCTGCTCTCTCCCGTGGAAGGTTGCCAGGCTCCCGGCCTGGACTACGTGGAGAACAGCCTGGACTGCGATGACTTCGACTTCTTCGTCAATCCCGAGGCTTCGGAGGTCTGCGATGGGTTGGACAACGACTGCGACCTGGTGACGGACGAGGATGCGGGCGACTTCTACCATCTCGATGGCGACGCGGATGGGTATGGAAATCCGGCAGACTCGGTCCAGGCCTGCGTACAGCCTCCGGGCCGGGTGCTGGATGCCACGGACTGCAACGACGCAAACGGGCTTGTGAATCCCGGAGCCACGGAGGTGTGTAACACCTCGGGTGCCGTGGATGACGACTGCGATGGAGCCATCGACGAGGGAGTGGGCTCCCTCTGGTACCGGGATGCGGATGGGGATGGGTATGGCAGTACGACGGTGAGCGTGCAGGCCTGCTCCGCGCCCGCGGGCTACATCGCCACTGGCGGAGACTGCAACGACAACAACCCCAACGTGAAGCCCGGAGCCACGGAGACGTGCAACGGGGTGGATGACAATTGCTCGGGGGCCGTGGATGAGGGGAACCCGGGGGGCGCCGTGTCGTGCTCGACCGGGGGCGTGGGCGTGTGTGCCGCGGGTGTCACCTACTGCACGAGTGGAGCCATTCAGTGCGTTCCCACCCGGGGGCCTTCCGCCGAGGTCTGCGATGGCCAGGATAACGACTGCGACGGACAGACGGATGAGACGGGGGGCCAGAGCACGTTCTACCGGGACGCGGATGGAGACGGGTACGGCAATGCGGCGGTGAGCGTGCAGGCCTGCTCCGCGCCCGCGGGCTACGTCGCCACTGCCGGTGACTGGAACGACGCCAACCCCACCCTGTACCCAGGTGCGCCCGAGCTGTGTGATGGGCTGGACAACAACAACAATGGCTCCATCGACGAGGGAATGACCACGGCCTGGTACCGGGACGCGGATGGAGACGGGAAAGGCAACCCCTCGGTGACGGCCCAGGCCTGCTCCGCGCCGACCGGCTACGTCGCCAACTCCAGTGACTGCAACGACAGTGACGCCACCCTGCCTCGGTACTTCGCCACGGATCAGGACGGGGATGGGTACGGCAAATCGGGGGCTGTTTTTGGCCCCGCTCCATATGGGTGCTCCGCGCCCGTGGGCTACTCCAACAATTCCTTGGACTGCGACGACACCCGTTCCTCCGTGAGGCCCGGTGCCCCCGAGCTGTGCGACGGACTGGACAACAACTGCAATGGGTCCATCGATGAGGGTGTGACGCCCCAGACCTGGTACCGGGACGCGGACGGGGATGGGAAGGGCAATCCCTCGGTGACGGCCTATGCCTGCCCCGCCCCCTCTGGCTACGTCGCCGACTCCAGTGACTGCAACGACAATGACGCCACCCTGCCTCGGTACTTCACCCAGGATTCGGATGGGGATGGGTACGGCACCTCGGGGGCTGTCTTTGGCCCCGCTCCGTATGGATGCTCACCGCCCGCTGGCTACTCTTACAACAGGTTGGATTGCGACGACCGCAACCGCTATGTGTATTCTGGAGCTCTCGAGGTGTGCGACGGGAAGGACAACAACTGCAACGGCTCCGTCGACGAATCCTGCACCGCGGTCACGTGCTCGGCCTGGGTCAGCACGACCTCGGTCCCCAGCGGTGGCACGGGAACCTTCGGTTTCTCTGCATCGGGCCCCCTCGGCAGCTCGCGGGCCTACGTGTATGGCTCGAAGAATTGGGTGCAGGATGAGAACGGCTCTCTCTCCTACGACCAGACCACGCTCTCATACCTCGTCGGCAACTACCCTGGCCTCGAAGGCTACTATCAGCGGTACATCGTCATCCGGCGGGATGACGGCGCCAACCTCTGCACCACCAACACCGTTGGTGTCTGGTTCCTCGCTCCGTAATCCCTTCAAGCGGAACACGGCCAGCAGGGAGTGGCGGGGCCCATCCCCGTCACCTCCCCTGGCCGAGGGCCCACTCAGTGGGCGTGCAGCATCGGTTCAAGGCTGCTCCTGAGCCGCTCCATCTCCGCGGGGGAGATACCGAGCTGGCGCAGGGCGTTCAGCCTGTCGCGCATCCGGTACATGCGGGTGACCTTGCCGTTCGCGTCCAGGTCGAGGAACAACGCGACGCGCCCGGCAAGGGCCTTCCCGGCAAGCGGTAGGCTGCTGCCGTCGGGCAGCGGCAAATCCCGCCCGAACCGCACCCGGGTGTCCGCTAGCACCGCCGCGTGTCTGGCGTCCTGCACCAGCTCCCGCGGTTCGAGCTTCACCGCGTCCATCGCCGCCATGGCTCCCTGGAAGAGGCGCCGCAGGCTCTCCTTGCCCCGAACCGGCTGCTCGTCGTCCTCCGCATACATTTCGACGTCGTCGGCCAAGAAGGACAGGAAGCCCTCCGGGTCCTTCTGCTCGAGCGCCCGAAGCAGGCCCTCCGCAGTCGATGGTGCAGCCATGGCACACCCCCTTGCATCAAGGCTGGGGCGCCCATGCCTCACTGGCAATCCGGCACCTCGCTCTTTGCGGCCGTGGGCCTATCTTCCCGGCGCCTGGGGTGCCTGGGGTGAGATGGCACGCAAGGGTGCGCCGCTGCCCAGGACGATGAAGGGCGCCCAATCATGAGGGTGAGGCCGGGAAGCCCTCAGCGAGCGCATGGCCTCGCGCAGGGCGGAGGCACGCCCCTGGCCAGCCAACAGGTTGCGGTAGTAGTCCCTCATGAGCAGGTGGGTGGAGTCGTCCCTCACCTTCCACAGGCTCATGACCACCGTCTCGGCCCCCGCCACCACCAGCGCGCGTCGAAGGCCGTAGACCCCCTGACCGGGTTGGACATCGCCTCGGGCGGTGTCGCACGCCGACAGGACGACGAGCTGGGTGCCCCACAGATCCAGCCCCGCCAACTCCAGCGCGGTGGCGATCGTCGCATGGGCCGAGGACTCGGAAGGCGCAGAGGCCTCGGACGCCACGGCGCGCGCCCCCGCGAACGCGAGCCCCGAGCGCAGCAGGGGATCCCGGGGGATGGGAGCGAGGGGATCATCTCCGAGCGCACCAAAGTGCACCACAGCGCGCGAGTTCGCGGGGGAGACTGCCGGGGTGTCCGCCAGGAAGAAGCCGTGGGTGGCCAGGTGAAGGATGCCCGGAGCGGGCAGCTCGAGCAGCCGCTGCTTGGTGGCCTCGGGGCCGAGGAAGAGCTGCGCCTGGGGCAGGAGGCGCTGGATGCCCTGGGCCTCCTGACGCGTGCCCGGCAGAGGCACCCAGTCGCTGCCCGGCAGAGCCCGGTCCACAGTGGAGAAGAAGCGCTCGAGCGCGCCGGACCGCGTGGAAGGCGAAAGACGCAGGTCGCCGGAGGCCAAGGCCGTGGCGGGAGGTGCGGCGGTGAAGTCCGGATCCGCGAGGACGACGACGGAGGAGGAAGGAGAGAATCCGGGGGGACGCGGGAGCAGCTCCCTGCCAGAGGTGAGCCAGGTGAAGTCGAAGGAGTCCAGGAGGTAGCTGCGGCCATCGTGGAGGGCGGCGAAAGGGACCAACCCCAACTGCCCGTCCGGAGATAGCCAGAGGCGGCGGGTGCGGCCCAGCAGCGGCAGGAGGGGCTTGAAGGCGAGCCGGTAGAGCTCCTGGGCCAGGGGCTGGAAGGAGGCATCGCGGTTGGCCAGGGCGGCGCGCAGGCGCGTGGCGGCCACGTCGATGCGCTCGGCGGGTCCGAGGTCCAAGGCCCGCGTGGACGCATCCGGGAAGAGCACCAGCGCCAGGTAGCGAGGCTGGCCGACGCTCGTCGCAGGCAGCGTACCCGTGAGGAAGTCGATGGACATGTCCTCATAGGCGATGAACTCGACCAGTGCGCCGTCCTTGGGAAGGGAAGCGGCGACGCGATCGACGATGTCGGCGGTGGGAGGCAGGGCAGCGAACGCGCGCAGGGAAGCGGAGCGTGTGGCGAGGGCGGCTTCGAGCGCGTCGCCCTCGTCGGCCAGCGCCTTGAGGCGCAGCTGGTAGTCCTCCGGGGAGAGGCCGCCGGACCCCTCGAAGGAGAGCGCGGCCAGCTGGGTGCGCAGGCTCCGGAGCTGCTCGAAGGTCTCGCGGTCCTTGGAGTCCAAGGTGCGGTACAGGGCGCGGGAGATCCGGGCCGTCTCCTCGACGGAGCGGCCCTTGAGCAGAAGCGAGGCGCTGAGCGCCAGTCGTTGCACGCGGGCGTCCGAGGAATGTGCGCGCAGCAGGGAGTAGAGCGTCTGCTCGTCGTCGCGCAGGTACTGGAGGAAGGTGGCCAGACGCGATTCGGAGAAGTCGAGCGCCTCGTGCCGCAGACGCTGCTCGGAGATGGTCAACGCGCGGGTGTAGAGCAGCAGGGCCTCGGGGAGGCGCTGCTGCTTCACACGCAGCAGGGCGATGTTGCCGAGCGTCATCGCGACATTGGGATGGCTCTTGCCGAGGACCGCCTCTCGGATGGAGAGAGCGCGCTGATAGAGCGGCTCGGCCCGGTCGTACAAGCCCTGGGCCGTGTAGAGGTTGGCGAGGTTGTTGAGCGAGCTGGCGACGTCGGTGTGGCTCGAGCCCAAGGCCGCCTCCTGGATGGAGAGCGCGCGTTGGTAGAGAGGCTCGGCCTGGCCGTACAACCCCTGGACCGTGTAGAGGTTGGCGAGGTTGTTGAGCGAGTTGGCGAAGAAGGGGTGGCTCGGGCCCAGGACCTTCTCCACGATGGAGAGCGAGCGCTGGTAGAGCGGCTCCGCCCGGCTGTACAAGCCCTGGCGCTTGTAGAGATTGCCGAGGTTGAAGAGGATCTCGGCGACGTCCGGGTGGTTCACGCCGAGCACTGACTCGCGGATGGCCAACGCGCGCTGGAGGATCGGCTCGGCCCGGCCGTACAACCCCTGGTGGAGGTAGATGCCGCCCAGGTTGCTGAGGATCACGGCGACGTGGGGGTGGCTCTTGCCCAGACGGCCCTCCAGGATGGCCCGCGCGCGCTGGTAGAGCGGCTCCGCCTGGCTGGGCAGGCCCAGGTCCATGTAGAGGATGGCGAGGTTGTTGAGCGAGCTGGCGACGTCGGGGTGGTTCGGGTCCAGGGCGGCCTCGCGGATGGCCAGCGCGCGCTGGTAGAGCGGCTCGGCCTGGCCGTACAAGCCTTGGTTCTCGTAGAGATCGGCGAGGCCGTTGAGAGACTGGGCGACGTCGGGGTGGTTCGGGCCCAGGGCGGCCTCGCGGATGGCCAGCGCGCGCTGGTAGAGCGGCCGGGCCTGGTCGAACAGCCCCTGGAGCCTGTAGAGGAGGGCGAGCTGGTGGAGGGGCTCGGCGACGTCCGGGTGGCCCGGGCGCAGGGCGGCCTCACGGATGGCGAGTGCTCGCTTCAGCAGAGACTCGGCAGCGTCCATCTCCCCTTGCCGTACCTGCAGTTCTCCCATCAGCGTCAGACAGCTGGCGATGTCTGGATGCGTGGCGACGAGGACGGCCTCCCTGAGCGTGAGCGCATGCTGGGCCTGGACAAGGGCCTCGGAGTACCTGGCCGCCCCCTTGAGCTTCGTCGCCTCGTCAAAATCGGACTGCGCCTCCAGCAGCAGGGCATCCGGTTGCGTCTCACCGAGCTTCGGTCCTGCCGCACAGCCGCAGCAGAGGAGGACCCCGATCATCCACCTGAAGACCTGTCGCATCTCTTTTCCCTGAAAGGACCTAGGACGTTGGCCTCGCGCCGGATACTATGAAACGAGCCGCGCGGTCCATACGTCACTCCCGGGTCAGCGTGACGGTCTCATGCGCGATCGCACGGAAGTGCGCCGCCGCAGGCATGAGTTGCGGACCTCGGAAGGCGACCGCCAGCTCCGCCCATCCAGGGGCGCCGCTCAGCTCCCTGAACACCACTCCCTGCGGCCGCAGCGCCTGGGCCGACATCGGCGCGATGGTGATCCCAAGCCCCGCTTCCACCATGCCGACGACCGACGGCCAGGAGCTGGCTTCCTGGTGGATGAGCGGCGAGAAGCCCGCGCCGAGACACATGCTGGTGATCGTGTCGTGCAGGCCTGGAGCCGCGTGCCGGGGAAAGAGGATGAAGGGTTCGCTCGCCAGCGAGGCCAGGGCAACGACCTTCTGGCGCGCTCTGGGGTGCCGCGCGGGGAGCGCTAGCACGAACCGTTCCCGGAGCAGCTGTTCGACCGTCACTCCGTCATGCCGAAAAGGGGCCCGGACGATGGCGAGATCCAGATCGCCGGTGCTGAGCGCGACACCGACGTCCAGCTTCTCGCGATCGTCGAGCTCGAGCTTCACCTCCGGAAACCGTGACCGGAACCGGAGCACGATGCGAGGGAGGATCCCGAAGGCCGACGACGCACCGAAGCCGACCCTCAGGGGCCCTGTCTCTCCTTGGGCTGCCCGCCGGACCGTGGAGATCACCTCCACGCGCCTCGACAGCAGCTCCCGGGCGTCGTCCAGGAAGCGGCTCCCCGCGGGGGTCAGAGCCACGCGGCGACTCGTCCGGGTGAGCAGCTCCACCCCCAGCTCGGCCTCGAGCTTGCGGATCTGCTGGCTGAACGGCGGCTGGGCCATCCCTACCCGGGCAGCGGCCCGGCCGAAGTGCAGCTCCTCCGCTACGGCGACGAAGAGCTGAAGCTGGCGGAATTCCATATCCAGACGCTATCCGTCTGAATCCAGGGTGAAAGAGATATTGGTAGTGCATGATCCCGTTTCCTACCCTGCGGTCATGCGACGCCTCCTCTTCCGCTTCGGCATCCTGATCACCACCCTCGCGGGTACGCCCATGCTGGCGCTCGAGCCCGGTGCTCCAGCCTCCGCCACGCCGGACAAGCAGCTGCAGGCGCGGCTGGACCTCTCCGATCAGTACCTGCGGCTCCCGCAGCTCGTTCGCGACAGCCTGATCCCGCAGCAATGGCTCCGAGAGGGAGACCAGCTGATCTTCTGGTCGGCGGTGGGGCCGGACGCGGGCACCTGGATTTTGGTTCATGCTCGGACCGGAGCCATGAAGCCGCTGCTGCCCAGCGCCGAGCTGCGGACCCAGCTCTCACGGCTGATGGGGAAGCCGGTTCAGCTGCCGGACCAGCTGGGCTTCGCCATCGCTCCGGACCAGCGGGGGATCGTCTTTCGGATCGAGGAACGTTTCTTCGGCCTGGGCCTGTCGGATGGCCGCGTCACGGCGCTGGCTCCGACGGACCTGGCTGCCCTGGCCTCGTCCCGAGGCAACCTCCTCGCTCCCGATGGTCAAGCCGTCGCGGTGCAGCGCGATGGTGGCTTCGCGGTGCTGGGTGGCGACGGACGCACGCGGATCGAACGCAGCGGAGAGGAGAACTACGGCTGGCAGCTTCCCGAGAGGGCCTGGTCTCCCGACAGCCGCTTCCTGATGGTCTGGCGCAACGATCTGCGCGGCGCTCACAAGATTCCGATCGTGGACTACTCGAGTGCCCTCGAGCGGGTGACCCTGGTTCCCTACGTCAAGACGGGCACGCCGCTGGGGCGCTCGGAGTTCTACGTGATCGAACCGGCCACCGGCCGCGTGACCCCCATCCCTCCCCTGGAAGAAGAGACCTATGACTGGTTCGCCGGCTGGCGCCCCGGCAGCGGAGAGGCGCTGATCCTTCACATGTCGCGCGACGGCAAGCGGCTGGACCTCTCCGCGGTGGAGCCTGGCTCGGGGAAGCGCCGGCGGGTGCTGCGCGAGGAGCGGCCGGAGAGCTTCGTGGCCGGGTTGGACTTCGCCGAGGAGGGCTGGGCACGCCAAGTGACACCGCTGCCGGACGACACCGGCTTCCTCTGGTTGTCCGAGCGTGACGGATGGCGGCACGTCTACCTGTACGACTTCGCAGGGAAGCTCGTGCGCCAGGTCACCCGAGGCGCCTTCCCCATCCATCAAGTGGCCGGCGTCGCGCCGAAGGGCGACGCGGTCTTCCTGCTGGCCTCCGCCGACAGCGCTGCGCCGTACGAGCACCTGCTCTACCGGGGAAGCCTCAAGGGCGGCGCGCTGAAGCGGATGTCGTCAGGCTCGGGCATCCACCGGATCGCCTTCTCCCCTTCCGGCAGCTACTACGTGGACGCCTGGTCCTCTCGGACGCAGCCGCGGCTGCGGGACATGGTGTCCACGGACGGCAAGACCCGCTTTCGTCTCACGACGGCCGATGCGAGCGCCCTCGAGGAGCTGGGCTACAAGCCTCCGGAGGCACTCACCGTCCTGGCCGCCGATGGCACCACGCCCCTGCACGGCGTGCTCTACAAGCCGCGCGATTTCGACCCGGCCAGGCGCTATCCGGTCATCGCCTATATCTATGCAGGACAATTCATGACGGTCGTGCCCTGGAACTTCATCGGCACCGCCTCGTCGCTCCACGCACAGGGCCTCGCGCAGATGGGCTTCATCGTCATGGTGCTCGATCCCCGGGGCACTCCGGGCCGGAGCAAAGCCTTTCAGGACGCGACCTATGGCCGGGTCGGCCAGACCGAGATTCCCGACTACGTCGCGGGCCTCAAGCAGGCCGCCACCACCCGTCCCTGGATGGATATGGAGCGTGTCGGGATCTTCGGCCACTCGTGGGGCGGCTACTTCGCCCTGCGTGGCATGCTGATGGCTCCGGAGTTCTTCAAGGCGGGCTACGCGGGAGCCCCGGGCGCGCTGGAGGAGGAGGCGATCATCAACGAGCCCTACCTCGGCCTCCCCAGCGTGAATCCCGCCGGCTACCAGGCCGGGTCCAACATGGCCCTGGCCGGGAACCTTCAAGGGCCGCTCAAGATGATGCATGGCTCCAGCGACGTGAACGCCTCCCTCTCCACGACGATGCGCATGGCCGACGCGCTGATCCGCGCAGGCAAGCACTTCGAGATGCTCATCATGCCGGGAGAGCCCCACGGTCCCCGGCCGCCCGCGGACCGCTACTACTTCGACGACATCCAGCTGTTCTTCGTCCGAACCCTCGGCGGTCCACGCTGAGCCATTCGGCTTCTAGGTCCACCGGACCGTGTCGTAGCAAACCGTTCCCCCTGCCGACCTATCAGGTAGGATGCCACAGAAGCGGGAGGCGACGGCCTTCCGCGCTGTGAGGCATCTCCATGGAACGCGCGTCAGAGCCCACGGGTCTTCTCTTCGGTCCTCCCCTGGGCACCCGGGTGCACGACTGGCTGTTGGTGGACTACCACGGGCACGGCGCCTATGGGGTGGTCTACCGCGCCGTCCGCATCGGCCAGGCGTCCGCAGGCCCCGTGGCTCTCAAGATGGCCATGCGCCCGTGGGATCCGCGCTTCATGCGGGAGGTGGGGCTGCTGTCGCTCGTGCACCACCCGAGCATCCCGCGACTGCTCGGCCATGGCTTCTGGCGGCACCCATCGGGCACGTTCTTTCCGTACATCATCATGGAGTGGATTCAGGGCACGCCGCTGTACACGTGGGCGCTCGAGCACCACCCCACGAACCTGCAGGTGCTCCAGATGCTGGCGCAGCTGGCACGGGCGCTCGAAGCGACCCATGCCGCCGGCGCGGTGCACCGGGACGTGAAGGGCGACAATATGCTGGTGCGCCACTCGGATGGCCAGGCCGTGCTGACGGACTTTGGCGCCGGCAACTATCCCTGTGCCGCGAGGTTGACGTGGGAGCCCCTGCCGCCGGGGACTCCGCCCTACCGCTCTCCCGAAGCGTGGCTGTTCGAGCGCCGCTCCGAGCACTCCCAGGACGCTCATTACGTGGCCGGACCCGCGGATGACGTGTACGCGCTGGGAGTGACAGCCTACCGGCTCGTCACCGGCGAGTATCCCTTCACCGCTGGGCTCCTACAGGATGACGCAGGCGCCTGGACTTTGGATGCGCTCCCCCTGCCCTCTCCCCAGGAACTCAATCCGCGCTTGGATGCCCAGCTCAGCGCGCTCATTGTCCGCATGCTCTCAGTGTCCCCAGAGGCTCGCGGCACCGCCAGAGAACTCGCAGAAGCACTGGAAGCCGCTGCGTCATGTGTGGAGAAGCAGGCGGGAGGCTCTCGCATCCCTCCTCGAGTGGGCGGGAGGTCGTGGAGCATCCGGAGCGCATGGGTGCTCGCGGGAGCACTCCTCGTGCTTTGGGCCTGGAAGGCCGTGCACGCGCCATCCCACATCGAGTCCGTGGAAGAGCCGGTGGCCTCGCTCTCAAAACGAACAGAGAGAGACACCGCCAACCTGGGCGAGACGACGCCACAGCCCCAGCCGCCACCGGAACAAAGCTCCTCCCAGCCCAAGACGATCAGCCAAGCCCCACCTCCGGAGCCCTTTCCGGGACAGCTCACCCCTGATGCGAAAGGCCGCTGCCCTGGCTCCAAGCAGATTTCCCTCAACGGAGGCTGCTGGGTGGAAGTTCCCACCAAAGATGCCGAGGAGTGCGAGAAGAACAGCTTGGTCTTCATCAAGGGCCGCTGCTACGCACCATCTATGGGCACGCGCCGCAAACCGCCGCCCACGTCCGCGCCTCCGGATTTCCGATAACCTCAGTACCAGCCACTAAAGAACATGCAGATCGTCCACTTCGACTGTGTAGGCTTCACCCTGCTTGATCGCCGTCACCGAAAGTGTCAGGTCGCTGCGGCCTTCCTCCCGGGTCCACAGAGGTACATCTAGGGTGACCGCACCCGGCTGAGACGTCTGCGCATAGACATCTACAAGCATCTCACCGTCAACTGGCAAGGGAACGAGAGTCCGCCCATACTGCTCGACAGCCGTTCTCAACTCCTCCTCAGTGAGGCGCCCTGCTCGACCATCCGCGGCGATCTCCGCATACCGCCCTGCCGCCAGATCCTCTATCAGACGCCGAACCTGACCCATCAATTTCATGTCCACGGTGGGGCCTCCTACCGGTTGCCAGGGATTCTGGTCGGTGTTGATGGCGTGACACCGATCGATTTGAAGTAGTCATCGGCGCGGCCAATCAGCGTTTGCGCCTCCTCATGAGACAGTCCCGCGCGTCGCAGGGCCTCATAGGCGATCCTGCGCTCGTCCGCATAGGTCCCTCCCCCAGCCTGACGCTGAACCTGAGTCGCCTCATAGTGTGCAGTGCCAACGCGCGTCGCTGGCCCCTTCAGTTCAACAGCAGGGGCTGCACGACTGTCATATCCGGGCAGCTCACGAACGGCGGCATCTTGAATCACATGGTGCGCGTCCTTGATGCCAGCATTCTTGAGATCACCGTAAGTGCCTGCCCTGAATCTTCCCACGGTGCTGCTTGAACTGTCGCGAGCCACCATGGCGACTGCATTGGGAGCCAGCGCGATGGTGACGCCCTCGGCAGTGATGGCGACCGACTCCACCTGGGCCAGAGAAGGGGCCGTGAAGCGGAGGTTCAGCTGCGTCTCGGCCACCACCGCCGCTTGCCCGGCCCCTGGCAACTTCGGCAATGTCGCAGCCATCCCCGAAGCCGTGTTTCCCAGGGCCACCGTGCCCAACATGACGAAGGCTCGTGCCGCCTTCTCCCCCATTGTGTCCCCGAACTTCTCTCCGGACGCGGAGATGCCGTCGAAGGTGGTGGCCTGATCCACTTCCTTCATCAACACCAGCCACCCATCCATGAGCCGCCATACCGTGTCCCAGCCCAGGTAGGCGATGGCCCCCAGCGTCAACAGCGCCGCCACGCCCTTGCTCACCGGCTCGGGCAGGGCGAGCAATATTGCGTACATGGTCAGGCCGCCCACTACGGTCGCCACCACCGCCTGGGGGTTCACCATCCGGGCGAGTTCCTCTTTCATGGCCCCCAGCACCTTGCTGTGAGCAATGGCCATGGCCAGCGCGTACTTGGCATCCCCATCCAGGAAGGGCTTGTCCACCAGCAACCGCAGGCAATCTCCGCCGCCCCAGAGTTCCTCGCACCACAGCAGGTAGCGGCGCTTCAGTTCCCCGTCCTCGGGCAGCAATCGCAGGTTCGGGGTACTCCCCGGCTCCGAGGCCATGAGCCGCTGACTCCTGCCTTCGTACCAGAACCAACCGCTTCGCTCCGGCACATCGAACAACCGCCCGGCGTATTCTAGAGGCCGCTCCACGGCTGGCACGGAGGGGGAGTGCTCGGCTACGGCTTCCTTGAACTTCTCTTGGCTCACCTCCACCGGCCCCAAGTCACGGCGCGGGACGTGGATGATCGGCCTGCCCTGGCCTGTGTCCAGGCGGACGACCTTCGTTGGGGTGCACCCCACGAGGGATGCGAACAGCAGCACAACCGCCCAGCGCTTCATGGGGAGCCTCCTAGTTTCAGGCGCACCTTCAAGCGCTCCACCGAGGCGTTGGGCCGCCCCATGAAGGAGTCGAGCAGACGTTGCTCGACTCCCACCTCTTCCCAGACAGCCGAGTACTCAAGCCCAATACCTCTTGGGGTTCCGCGCTCCTCGAATTGCCTGCGGTGCCGAAGATCCTGCAGTCGCGGAAGTTCCCAATGTCCTGGGTATAGTGGAGGATAGGTTGAGAAAACGGCTCCTCCAGTTCCCTCCACCCGATGAGTTCCCACGCTCTCTCCTCCATATGGCGAACCATTAATCGTAATAGGCATCATGCGGCAACTTGAGCACCCGGCCGTACCCCCAAGAGCCGTCGGCAAGAGGTATTCTCAAGAACGAGCCCGGCTTGTAGATCCGCAGCATCTCTAGTATCCCGCGTAAGGGTGAAGTGGGCCCACAGTTCCGTGGCGGCATCGTGGAAGCGTCGGCCTTGCGGATTGTCTTTTGCCACGCCGCGCACGGCGTTCTCGGTCTGGTAGGGCTCTCCGGTGTCGGAGCGGGCTCCCCCGAGGAAATCAATCAATTGCTGCTCTCTTCCGCGAATCCGCCAATAGGCGACGTCGTCGTATCTCCGACTGTCGTCAACGGCGGTGCCCACATCGAATCGATCAGTCCTCGCGAGCTCGAACAGAGGGTTCTGAGGTTCCACGTTCTCGTCCAGGTGGTGGTTCCTATCTCTCAGGAGCACCGCCAGAAGCGGAGCAGGAGCAGTGAGCAAGGCAAGACCGTGTCTTTCATCCAATTCTTTGGCTCTGCCTTGCAGGGAGCCATCACCCTCCAAGGAGAGGCAAGATCGGCCAGTGTTCACCCAGTCTGCAGTCGCCCAATTAACCTGAAACTTTGGAACTGCCTGTCTTGAGCCCATGCCAAGGAACATATGAGCAGAACTCCAACTGCGCCCCGAACGACCGCTTCATATGACCTCTATGAGAAAGTCGATGCTTGGGTTCTGCTTTAGGACTCAAGCGCTGACGACTTTGTCTTTCAAGCATCCAGAAAGGAGGTGTCCCAGAGAATTGCGAATGTGCGAACCGCTGCAGACATGTAGAGGTTGCCGCTGTAGGCAATTGGATTAAGCCTACTGATCATATGCACGGGAAGGTTATCCTCGCTCTGCGATACCCTGCATTTGCCTCCAGATGATGCGTACATCCTCAGCTCGGACATTTAGCGAACACCGAGCCACAATACGCTCCCATTGGGCGACGTCGGCCGTTTCCACGAACGCTTTAAATTTGGACGCCGCAGATGGCGTGAGTGCGCCGTGCGCATGACGGAATTCATCACCCACAGCTTGTGAAAAAGCTCTAGGTACTCCTAGAAGAGAGGCCACCGCCGCCTCGGGAGAGTGGACGCCGTACTGAATATAGGTAGGCAGCATGGCATCTTTGGGTGGAATCTTATCCACGTCGATATTTGCTCGCATGCTCCAGCCACGAAGGTAAGCGTGCGCGCCCCACGAGATGGTCTGTGATACCTTGCTGTAAACGTAAGCACCCGCTTTGCGAGTCTGTTCAGGAAGGTCTTTCCCTCTGAATTCGGATGCAAGCTTATGAATGGGGGACCCGTCCATCCAACCTTGGACGATGCGTGCGACGGCTTGCACATCCATCTGGCCTTCACCAAGCCCGATAGCTAGGTTGAGTTCTGGTAGCCATTGGAGCGCATCGACAAGGTGGTCAAGCCCTCTCTGCCGCTGGCGCAGAATCTCCCCAGGACCGCTGCGCAGCACCTCATCATGCGTGATCTGAGCGAAGAGCGAGTCGAAACTGAAGGAACCAAGTCCGGTAGTATCCGCAATCTTCAGATACCCGGTATTCTTACCGCCGATCTCCCTAAGATAGGATCGAGCAATGGTTCTGAGCCGCTGTGCTTGTACTCCAGACTTTACCTGTCTGTTAGCCAAACTTGCTTGGAGGAGTTCCTCTAGGTCGGCAGTGGCCTTCGCTGGGCCTAACGTTGCGGCAGCATGCGCCAAGTACTGAATGAAAGGCCTGAGTTCAGGATGCTTTTTATAAAGCTCTTTGAGCGAGGCCCCGTCGCCTAACTGCCCAAGAATTGAGAGAAGAGCCGATGTGAGCGACTCCGATAGGCTTGAGGAATATTTCTCCCAGTGCTCGCGGTCTTGGGGATTGACGAAGACAATAACACCACGGTCCGCAACACCAACCCTGCCTGCACGGCCAGCAATGTTCCAGAACTCTCCTGGCGTCAGAGGACCTGCGCCTTCGGGCTTGTGAACCGACTGCACAAGAACTGCGGCCACAGGGAAATTCATTCCTTGTGCAAGGGTCGACGTTGCTGCCACAAACTTGATGGTGCCAGCGCGGATCTGGTCCTCAACAAGATACCTCAAAGTGGGCGACAAGGCAGAATGGTGAAATGCAACTCCCCGCTCAAGACAATTTGCAAGGAGACTCTCATCACCATAGTCATGGCGGGCTAGTGCTATCGCAACTCGGAGGGCCGGAGTTGTCGAAGCCAGCACGGGTTGAGCAAAAGCAACCTTACTGGCTACTTGTTCGGCAGCAACACGCGAATTGCTGCATATTGTCAAAACTGTGCCAAGCTTGCTAAAGCGTTCATAAAGATAGGCGACACGATCTTGAGCGGAGTTGACTAAGCCGGCGGGCACGTCAACATGCACTTTGAGGTTGTCCGGCTTTCGCGCGCTCTCGTGCGGTTCCTTCCATTCAACTGTGAGTGCACGATTCTTTCCTCCACCCTTGATTGTTGCGAGGCCTAAAAGGACGCGAGAAGGGCGCCAATGGACCGAAATGGGTGTCCCACGGCTTTCGCCAAGCCAACTTGCAATCTGAGAGGCATTTTCGACGAAGGGGGTGAGTAATAGGAGGCGTGTCGCTGGATGCTCACGACGGAGGTTCGCGAGAAGCAATTCTAACCGCACTCCTCGCTCGGAGTCTTTAAGGAGGTGTGCTTCGTCTACGATAACGAGGCGCAGTGTTTCTGCCCATGTAGGATGGGCTCTCAACAGCAGATCGAGCTTCTCGGGAGTGGCAACAATTACGCCATCGGACGATTCAAGCAATTCGAGTTCAAAGGGGTCCTCTTCGAACGCGCTCCCAGCGACCGATACCTGAATACCCACTCTCGCCAAGTCTTCCCCAAGTGTCCGACGAATTTGGGTTGCCAATGCTCGAGTGGGGCAGAGATAGATGGCGCGAGTGCCAGTCTTATATGCCTCAAAAGCTTGAACTATCGCGAATTCGGCAAGAAGGGTCTTTCCCGCGCTAGTCGGCATTTGAAGGACAACAGCGACTCTGGTTGGGTCAAGAAGATGCTGACGTAAAGCCTCTTGCTGAGAAGGCAGAAGACTGAAGACCGGTTTTTCGCGTTCATTGCTAGTAATTGTTGCGAGTAGTGCATCGAGACCTTCTGAAATGCCTCGTGCCTGGGTCCAGAGAGAATCGCTCCGGATGCATTCCAAGACGAGTGCCACACCGGTCAGCCAAAGCAGTGCCTCTGGGTCTCCTGCAAGTTCGAGGTACTCTTCGGCACGCGTGAGAAGGCGTCGCAATTGTGGGGCAAAGTCTCGATTCTTTCTTTCCCCATTTCCTGCAGCGCCAGAGAGGAGGAACTCGGATGTTCGAATCGTCGCTTCAGCAAGGTGATATAAGCCAAGTAGCCCGAATGCACCTGACTTCGTGCTCTGCTGCTCAAACCGCTGCGATTCAGCAGTCTTCTGATTCACCATTAGTTGACGAATGACTTCGCCAGATTCTGCGACATCAGCATGATCTCGCTGACGCACAAGATGTACTAACGACCGTCCAATATCGTTACGTACCCGCTGGTCCCACATGGGCTGCGCAGTAGCAGCTCTCGCCAACGCGGTTCCAACCAAGGGACGATGGAGCATGAAGCGTACGTCGCTTGGTCGCCGGGCTGCTAAGCCGGAAGCGACTGCGAGGATGAGGTCGTCTATGGATGGAGACGCTCCTTGTGCCTCCATGGCACTGAGGTACCCAGTCCACTTATAGAACACCGCACGCCAAGCCTGTTCATGTACAGCGTCGAGTGCATCTGTGTCGTTGCGAAGGAAGTCAGAGCCGCCGAGTTCGTTAATTCGCTGAGCGAAGGCGGTCACTGCTGCTACTCGCAGCCGAGCCTCGGCTTTTGGTGGAGTGGTTACTGTGTCAATGCCCAGACGAACAGCAAGTTCGGCGGTATCAACCTTGCTCAGGAGGGTGGATACTTCTTGGGCTTCAGCAAGTTGGAGGAACTCGTCCATCAGTCAGCCCTCGCCTTCAACATGACTGAGTGGCCAAAGTCTCCGAGCGTAATACCTACGCCTAATACGAGTCCATACGTCGTGGCAGGGGAAAAGTTGGCGACCGCGTTCATGACTGAACCGAGGTCATCTAAATGGGCCGAAATCTTTCCGCGAACGAGTACTGGAGCAACGACAATCTTCGGGAGAACAGCTTTCCCCAGAAGTTCCAGCATCTTGATGATGGAAGCCTTCACTGCTGCGCTCTTCACTCGCAGTAGTAACGCGGTGAGAGTGCGGCACAGCTTGTCTGGCTCCTTAGGTGCTTTCGTACACTCTTTGATGAGTTCTTGAGCGATAGCAGGAGGCCGATTCGCATCGTCACTTCCTTTAACGGTCACTAACACGAGAGCAGTCGAGTTGCCTATTGTGACGAAGCCGCACCCGTCGAATCCCAAGACAGGTTGGTTCGCGTTCTGCTTACCGGCCTGCTCCGAAATAGGAAAATCAATTGCATAGACGTCTGCCAAAGCAGCCTTTGCAAGAACCTCTGCCGTCTCAGCCCGGAAGTTTGAAAGCCGCCTAGGCTTGTCTCCTTCGGCCTTTGGATCCGGTAGTCCTCGGCCAAATGCCTTCATGATGCTTGAGAGGTCGAAGTCTGCTGCAACGGAAGGGTCTACCTGACCAAGCTGAGCCAAGAATTCCTGCTCGCCGTAGGCTGCCCGCACCATTGCCGCAGCATCCTCTTCTAGGGTGACATCGGGCTTGCACCCACACGTTACTGCTGCCCAGCGATGGGCTTCTGGCAGTGGCGTATCCTGCTGGGCGATGACCGAGAAGTGCATGCGCTGATCTTGGTGGAGGTTTGCGAAAAGTGCAGATTACTATGGGCCAAGCAGTCTCCGGGAAGAGATTCTACGCACAGGTAGGGAAATGTGCCCACTTCCGACCGGCATAACCGCCCAGTCGCGGCTCTTGGACGACAGGTCATGTAAGAGAGCCTGCTCGCCTTGGTTATACCTGCCACTGGAGCCACCTCCTCTTTGGGGCAACATGAACTATTCCCTAGTTCCCCCAAGAGAGAGCACACGGCGCACGAGTTGGATCGGCCCGTCCCCCCCAGCCACGCGCCGTTCTGGGCTTGAGACACCCGAGGAGTACACTGGGGCAGATCTGATGCGTTGTCGGGCGATTGCGGTTGCGTGAAGGCGCCGTATGAGAGCGAGGAGCGCTGAGACAAAGCTCCGCCGCTCGGCCGGAGCGCCGTGAGCAACGAAGGCTGTGGCGGCCAGGAGCGGAGGGAGGGCCGGCGAGCCCTCAGGCAGCAGTGAGGAGAGTCTCCAGCCTGCGCCCGTGGACGAGGCTGTCGCGGAGCAGTTCGCAGGCTCGATCCCACTGCACGAGGTGGCGGCCTTCCAGAGGAAGACGCGCGCGGAAGAAGGAGAGCAGGTTGAAGGCTATGGCACGCAACCAGGCCACCACCTCCAGTGCCGTGCGGGTGGGGCGGCAGGGCTGGTGCTCGTCCTCGCCTAGCACCACATCGAGCGTCCAGTGGTGCCGGTTCTCGATGCCCCAGTGCACCCGTACGAGCCGCAGCAGTTGTTTGAAGGTGAAGAGGGTGGTGTCCAGGGAGGTAACAAAGTAGCGGTATTCCTCCTCGCAGGTGCCGTCGTCGCCCCAGTGCTGCTGGCGCACCAGCAGCAGCATGCGTGCTCCCGGGAAGTCCACCTCGCCCGGCTCAAGCGCGGGCGTCCACAGCTCACGCACCACCGTCTTGCCATGAGCCCGCTCCTGGGTTCGCGCCCGAGCCGGACACTGCTTGGCGGCGATGACACGCACCGCGTACTCATGGAGGGTAGGTTGATTGGCCTTCAGCCCGAAGCAGTAGTGCTTGCCCCACTGTCGCACCAGCGCGGCGTTTGGTGCGGCCGTCAGTCCCGCGTCCCCCGTCGCCACCCCGAAGTGCTCGCCATAGGCCTGCACCACCCGAGGAAACAACTGCCGCAAGGCGGGGGACTCTCCCTGCTTGGCGCTGACAAACTCCATGTCCAGGCACGGCGCGGCCACCACGCTGGTGAGCACCGCCCGCAGCGCCCCCTGGCTCCACAACTCGCGGCCCGCCTCGTTGTTGGCCACCGACTCCAAGCCCTTCACCTCGCCCTGGTGGGTGGTCCACAGGCTCTTTCCATCCAGGCTCAACACGCCCATGGGAAACGCCAGTCGCGGCGTCCTCGGGTCCTTGAGCACCTGCTGCACCTGCGCCATCATCGTCTCCCGCAACCCGGCCGCAGGCTGCTTCTCCAGCAAGCGCCACAGCGTCGAGCCTACTACCGCTTGCGGCAGTCCCAGCCGCTTTCGCGTCCTCGCCCCCACGTCCTGGGCCAACTGCGCCACCTGCTTCAGCCCCTTCTTTCCCACCGCGAAGGCCACCACCACCAGCCCCAACAACCCCAGGTGCCCATGCCTCCTGCCTCGGCCATCCCTCGGGTCCTTCACTGCCTTGTCCCACGCCACCCGCGCCTGCTGCAGCACTCGGCGCTGTTGTCCCCTCCCAGTCCACTCATGCTCGACTCCTCCTGCCCCGCTTCCGCGTGCCTCGCAGAACGGGGCATTGGGGGGATGGGGCTCGCCGGCCCCGTCCCTCCTCCTCTGTCCGCTCCCTCAGTGTCGAGCACTTCCTACCCACCAGGGAAGCGATCAGAACAGCGACCTGGAAGGTCGTCTCCGATTCCGTTCCCCCTCTTCTGTGCGTAACCTCCCGTTCCCAGGCGCCTTCTTCCCATCCTCACCCAGGAGAACGCAGCAGGCCTGGTACACTGGGGCACATGATGAAAACGAGGCCAAAGAGAAACCCAGCACCCCTTCAAGATTACTGGGATTCTCGGAATGGAGGCGGTGGGAATCGAACCCGTTGCCCGGAGTAAAGTATCCCTAGCAGCACCGCGCTCCTCCCCCCACTCAAGAGCGCGGTACCGCCGTTACCTCCACAGCGTTACGCCTGCGGCGGTGTTTTCGCTCCCAGAGCAGCAGACGGGTTATCACACCCACGACTTCCAGCGGTGCAGGCGGGTCCGCGCTCCCTAGCTCACGGGGCGTGGACGTCACCCGGTTCCACGTAGGGAACCTCGGCCCGCGAGCGCCGCCGCAGCACCTGCTCCATGCGGCACTGCTCCGGCGCCTTGTCCGGGCGCCAGCGCACGAACTGGGTGCCGTGCCGGAAACGCCCCTGGCTGAAGTGGTCGTACGCCACCTCCACCACCAACCGCGTTTGCAGCGGCTCCCAGGCCCCGTCCCGCTTGCTCCAGCGGCTCGGGCCTCCCGGCGCCTTGCCCGTGAACCCCGGAGCACCCCGGAGGGACTCCAGCGGCTCCACCAGTTCCTTCTTGTCCTTCGCCGAGAAGCTCGAGCAGTAACCCACGTGGTGCAGCAGCCCGTCCTTCCCGTACAGGCCCAGCAGGATGGAGCCCACCCCACTCTCCCGCCGCTCCGCCCAGCGGAAGCCTCCCACCACGCAGTCCGCCGTGCGCTGTGGCTTCACCTTCACCATCCCCGTGCGCTCGCCTGACGTGTACTGGGAAGACAGCCGCTTGGCCACCACCCCATCCATCCCCTGCGAGCCCAGCCACGCCCGCGCCACCTTCTGCGAGTGCGTCGCCGGTGACAGCCGGATCTGCCCCGCTGGCTCCAGGTAGCGCGAGGCGAACGCCTCCAGCTTCTCCCGCCGCACCATCAGCGGCTTGTCGGTGAGGAGCTGCCTCCGCGCGTCCACCAGCAGATCGAACACGTACAGCCGCGAGGGGCTCTGCTTCGCCAGCATGGCCACCCGGCTCGCCGCGGGGTGGATGCGAAGCAGCAGCGCGTCGAACGAGAGCCCGCCCTCCTCCGGGATGACGATCTCCCCATCCAGCACGAAGCGCTGGGGCGACAGCTCGCGCACGGCCTCGACGAGCTCCGGGAAGTACCGGCCCAGCGGCTGGCCCGCCTTGGACTGCAGCTCCACGTGGTCCCCGTCCCGGTAGACGATGCACCGGAAGCCGTCCCACTTGGGCTCGTACTGCCAGTCGTCTCCCGGGGGAATGTCCCGCACCAGCTCCGCCTCCATGGGCGGGTACGGCGGCGTCAGCGGCAAGTCCAGCGCTGCCCACGAGGCAGGCCCGGCGGTACGTGGCGGCTTCACAGGAACCTCCCCAAGTCCACCCGCCCCTTCGCGGACAGCAGCGGCTTCCACAGGTCTCCCCGGCGCTTCACGCGGGCGGGCACGTTGCGCAGGGTGAAGTCCTCGATGCGCGCTCCCTTCTCCAGTTCCTCCCACGTCACGGGCGTGGACACGCTGGCGTCAGGCGTGGGGCGCACCGAGTAGATGGACGCCAGCGTGCGTCCCAGCGCGTTCTGGTTGTAGTCCACGAGCACGCGGCCCACGGGGCGCTTGGCGATGCGGTACTCGGCGGTGACGAGCTCCGGGTGCGCCGCGGCCAGCTCCTGCGCGAGCGCCTTCGCGATGGTCCACACCTGCTTCTGCGTCGGGCCCCGGCGAATGGGGATGTAGAGGTGCAGCCCCTTGGAGCCCGAGGTCTTCACCAGCGGCGGCATCTTCAGGCCCTTGAGCACGTCCCGCAGGATGAAGCCCACTTCCACCACCTGCTCCCAGGGCGCCTGGCCCGGGTCCAGATCGAAGTGCAGGTAGTCCGGCCGCAGCACGTCATCGCACCGCGCGTACCAGGGGTTCAGGTCGATGCAGCCCAGGTTCACCACCCAGAGCAGCGACGCCAGGTCTCCAATCACCGGGAAGTCGATGACGTTGCCCGAGCCGTGGGTGATGGAGCACGTCTTCACCCACTCCGGCCGTGGCACCGGCGCCCGCTTCATGAAGAAGAACGGCCCGAAGGCCCCGTTCGGGTACCGCTTCATCACCATGGCCCGGTCCGCGACGTGGGGCAGCAGCACCGGCGCCACCTGCGCGTAGTAGCGCAGCAGGTCTCCCTTGGTGATGCCCAGCTCCGGCCAGAACGGCTTGTCCAGGTGGGTCAGGCGCAGCTCGCGGCCTGCAATGCGCAGGGTGCGCTCCCCGCTCGCGCCTTCCTCGAGGTTGGCCAGCGCCTCCGCGTTCATGGCTCCCAAGGTAAGGATCGGATCCCCGGCCCGGCACAGCCCCGGACGCGGGAACGTCCAGCAGGCGGGCGATCGAACGAGCGCCGCAGAGAGCCGATTTTCAGCCCTCAACACGAGCGGCGGAAAACCCCTAAGGGGAAGTTCAGGCCTCCCACCTTTAAGGTAGGACAGGCGAGAAGGCAGCACATGAGAGTGGGGGCTACCTTGGCGAAGTCCTACGACGCGGTGGTGATCGGAGCAGGCCCCAACGGACTGGCGGCAGCCATCGTGCTGGCCCAGGCGGGGCGCTCGGTGCTGGTGCGCGAGGCGAATGACGCGGTCGGCGGCTCATGCCGCTCCGCCGAGCTGACGCTGCCCGGCTTCATCCACGACATCTGCTCCACTGTCCAGGCCCTGGCCGTGGCCTCTCCGTTCCTGCGCAGCCTCCCGCTGGCCGAGCACGGGCTGGAGCTCGTCTTCCCCAAGGCCCCCTACGCCCATCCGCTCGACGACGGCACCGCCGCCGTGGCTTATCGCTCCCTGGAGGAGACGGCCGCCACGCTGGGCCGCGACGGAGAGGCCTGGAAGCAGCTCTATGGGCCCCTCGTGCGCGACTGGGAGAAGCTCGTGCCGGAGCTGCTCGGCCCCTTCAATCCCTTCCCGAAGCACCCCCTCGCCATGGCCCGCTTCGGGCTCATGGCGCTGCGCTCCGCCCGGGGCCTCGCGCACACGTGGTTCGATGGAGACCCCGCCAAGGCCCTGTTCGCGGGTGTGGCCGCGCACTCCATTCTGCCGCTGGACTCGATGGCCACCAGCGCGTTCGGGCTCGTGCTCGGCACCAGCGCCCACGCGGCAGGCTGGCCCGTGGCGAAGGGCGGCTCCCAGAAGCTGGCCGATGCCCTGGCGTCCCTCCTCCGCTCCCTGGGCGGCGACATCGAGCTGAACGCGCGCGTCGAGAGCCTCGACGAGCTGCCTCCGGCGAAGGCCATCCTCTGCGATGTCACCGCCCGGCAGCTCCTGAAGCTCGCCGGCTCCCGGCTGCCCGAAGGCTACCGGAAGCACCTCCAGGCGTTCCGCTACGGCCCGGGCGTGCACAAGGTGGACTGGGCGCTGTCGGAGCCCATCCCCTGGAAGGCCGCTGCCTGCCGGGACGCGGGCACCCTTCACCTGGGCGGCACGTTCGACGAGCTCGCCGCCTCCGAGCAGGCCCCCTGGGAGCAGCGCTACGCCGAGAAGCCCTACGTGCTGCTGGTGCAGTACCCGTTCGATGCCAGCCGCGCCCCCGCCGGGAAGCAGACCGCCTGGGCGTACTGCCATGTGCCTCACGGCGGAGACCTGGACGTCACGGACCGCATCGAGCAACAGGTGGAGCGCTTCGCCCCGGGCTTCAAGGACACCATCGTCGCCCGCCACGTCATGGGCCCGGCCGCCATGGAACGCCACAACGCCAACCTCATCGGAGGCGACATCACCGGCGGCGCCAACATGCTCTCGCAGATCTTCACGCGGCCGGCGCCCCGGATGAACCCGTACAAGACACCCGTGAAGGGGCTCTACCTGTGCTCGGCCTCCACCCCTCCGGGAGGCGGGGTCCATGGCATGTCCGGCTACCACGCGGCGAAGACGGCCCTGAGGGAAGTCTTGCGCTGAGCGCGCGCCAACTTCGCGAAAACACTCAGCCCGAGTCCCCGGAAAAAGCCCCGGGAAAATCCGCCGGGAAGATCCCCGGGGGGTGCCGTTCTGCCAGTGAGACACGGAACACCTCACGGGAGAACGAAGCCATGAAGAACCTTTTGCGAAGCGCGCTGGCCTTCCTGATGACCGCGGCGTCCGCCGCGAGCGCGGGCAGCCTGCCGGTGCCGCTCGAGCCTCAGCAGACGAGCATGTGGTGCTGGGCCGCGAGCGGGTCGATGATCATGCACTACATGGGCGCCTCGCGCGTCACGCAGTGTGACGAGGCCAACCGGCGCTTGGGCCGCTCGGACTGCTGCAACAGCCCCACGCCCTCGGCCTGCGTGGAGGGCGGCTGGCCCGAGTTCGAGAAGTACGGCTTCAGCTACAACACCACCGGCACGCTGAGCTGGGCCTCGCTGGTGAGCGAGATCAACGCCAACCGGCCCGTGGCCTTCTCCTGGGGATGGACGGGCGGTGGCGGCCACATGATGGTGGCCAAGGGCTACCTGGCCACGAGCACCAACAACTACGTGCACGTCAATGATCCGTGGGCTCCGAACGTGGGCGACGAGTACTACATCACCTACTCCGAGTACGTGAGCAGCAGCGACCACGAGCACTGGACGGACTACTACAACATCAAGAACAACCCTCCCTGCGGGCGCGACTTCCATGATCTGCCCTCGGGCAGCTTCCAGGGCTGCTTCGACTACTGGGCCTGGCGCGACCGGTGGCCGGTGACGCTGACGGCGTACTCGCCCAGCGGCAGCACGCTCATGGCGGGCTCGTTCCAGGACGTGGACAGCCGCCCAGTGCGCACGCTCATGACGGGGGCTCAGTTCCAGAGCTACTTCACCACGTACCAGGCGGCGGGCTGGCGCCCGGAGCAGATCAGCGTGCTGTCCACCTCGAATGGCCCGCGCTTCACCGTCATCTGGACGCCGACCGAGGGCGCCTTCCAAACGCACTTCGGGCTGACCGAGGCGCAGATGTCCGCGAAGTGGAGCGAGATGTGGAACGCCGGGTACCTGCAGGTGGACATGGCCGTGTACGAGGACAACGGCATCAAGTTCGCGTCCACCTGGGTGAAGAAGGCGCACAGCGGCTACGCCACGTACTGGGGCATGACGCAGGCCAGCTACAACACGAAGTTCGACGACTACGCCAGCCAGGGCCTGCGGCCGGTGCGCTTCAGCGCGTACCCCACGGCCAACGGCACCCGCTACGCCGCCATCTGGCACCCCACGTCCACCGGCTTCATCCACTACTACAACATGACGAGCGCCACGTATCAGTCCACCTACAACTCCGTGGGCAGCCTCAACGCGGGCTACCGGCTCTCGCAGCTCAGCGGCCTGGGCGACCGGATCTCGGCCATCTGGACGAAGTAACCCGCCGCGCTTTCCTCTGAACTTCCAACCCTTTTGATTCAGGACACACCGCCATGAAGACCCTTCTGCTGACCGCGCTGCTCGCTGTTCTCTCCGTCTCCACCTCGGCCCAGGCTCAGGCCGCCCAAGCCTCGGACGCCCGCGCCGCCAAGGCGGCCCGCGCCCTCCAGGAGCTGCCGGACATCGTCACCAAGGACAACCACCGCGCCCTGGGCTTCGAGAGCGCCGAGGAGGCCCGCGCTGGCAAGCTGGGCGACGCCATCCCGGTGTTCATGATCCGCCTGGACGCGCTCCAGCAGTACCGAGGCGAGGATCCGGGCCGCCTGCTCACCGACGTGCAGCGCGCCGTCTACCCTGTCGAGGTGGAGGGCCAGGTCCGCACCACCGTGGAGCTCCAGTCGGTGAACGGCCGGTGGGAGGTGGCCCGCATGGGGGGCGCCCAGAAGATCCGCGCCATGGACAAGCAGCGCCGCTCCACCATGAAGGCCCGCAGCCTGCGCGGCTCGGACTTCTTCGAGGTGCGCATCCCCGCCCTCAACCTGAGCTTCCTCGGCCACCACGACGAGGACGGCCTGCGCCTCACGCCGCTGGCCGATGACGCCTCGCTGAAGCTCCAGGCGGGCCGCGCGGTGCTCGCGAGCGAGCTGCTCACCCAGCTCGTCCCGCTGGCCCAGGCGACGCCTTCCGACATGCCGTGATGAAGGCCCGGGCCGGGGAGCCGCAGTCCAGGGCTCCCCGGCCCTCGTCGTTTCGAGGTGCCTGTCCCGCCGCGGCCTCTTGCAATGGTTTCCGCATTGCTGCGTACTCCCAGGGCCTGGCGCTCCGGAGCCAGGCCACAAAGGACGCAATTCATGGAAACGACCGAGGCCATCGTCGTCGTCATGGTGGTGGGCATGACGTGCGGCATCCCGCTGCTGGGCCTGACCCTCCGCTTCTCGCTCAAGCCGCTGGTGGAAGCCTTCATCCGCCTGCGCGAGGCCCAGCTCGGCGCGGGCCAGCTGCAGGCGCTGCGCGACCGCGTCACCCACCTGGAGCACCAGCTGGAGGTGCACGGGCTGCTGGACCGCATCCCCTCCACGCCCCTGCAGAAGTTCGCACCGGAGCAGCTCCCGGCCGTGGTGAAGGACCGCGAGCGCAGCTAACGGCCTACAGCTCCGGGGCCAGCGAGAGCAGCACCGTCCGCAGTGGGTGGGCGTGGGCGCTCTTGCGCCAGGCCGCGTAGATGGGGAACTCGCGGGCCGGTGAGGTGACGGGCTGCGCCACCACGCCGGGCACCCGAGGCCCCTTGGGCTGCAGCGACGCCAGCAGCGAGTACCCCAGCCCCGCCGCCACGAAGCCCAGAATGGTCTCCGACGAGTCCGCCGCGTGCAGCCGCCGGGGCGTCACCCCGTGGTGCGCGAGCGCGGACAGCTGCAGCTCCCGCAGCTGAAGGTCCGCGCTGTAGGTGATGAAGGGCTCGTCCCCCAATTGCTTCGGGTTCACCGGTCCCTTCCGCACCAGCGGGTGGTTGGAGGGGAACACGAGGAACGGGCGCGTCTTCCCCACCTGCCGCGCCTCGAAGTCCGGCGGCACCTCGGGCAGGTGGTCCACCAGCAGGTCCGCCTCGCCCGAGCGCACCGCCGCCACCGCGGGCACCTTGGACTCGAAGAGCTCCACCTCGATGTCGGGCCGCTGGCTCTGCAGCCGCCGCAGCCACGGGGGCAGCAGGTAGCGCAGCATGTGTCCCGAGGCGTGGATGCGCAGCCGGCCCCCCATCTCGCCCGAGCGCAGCGAGCGCGCCACCGCAGGCAGCCCGTCCAGGAAGGGCGCCACGTAGTCGTAGAGCGTGCGGCCCTCGGGCGTGAGGATGACGCGATCCTTCCCCACCCGCTCGAAGAGGCGCACGCCGAGCTCCTCCTCCAGGCGCTTCACCTGCTGGTGAACCCCGGGCTGGGTGATGGGGTACGGGAAGGAGCGCGCCGCCCGTGCGTACCCTTCGCACCGCGCCACCCAGTAGAAACCTTCGAGCCGCTGGAGCTGAATCATTCACTCCAGGTTATCGAAACCCAATCGATTCGTTCCATGCAGTTTTCGAAGGCCTGAGGCATTGTCTCTCTCGTCAACGCAACCGAACCCCGGAGAAAAACAATGTCCCGCACGCCCCACACCCAAGCCATCCAGTCCGCCCACAGCAACGCCTGGGTCGTTCAGACGTGGCTCTCCTGGGTCCTCGCCGTGGGCGTCACGTCCATGGGCGTGTGGTTCCTGCCGGTGGATGGCTGGATGAAGGCGTTCCTCGGCATGGGGATGCTCTTCACCGTGGGCTCCACCTTCAGCCTGGCCAAGACGGTGCGCGACGTGCACGAGCAGCAGCGCATCGTCTCCCGCATCGACGAGGCCCGGATGACCAAGCTGCTGGCCGAGGTGGATCCGCTCTCCCCCAAGCTGTAATCGCGCTTACTTCCCCGCTGGCCCCAGGAAGGGCCGCAGGAAGGCATCGGCCTCGGCGGCAATGAGGCCCAGCGAGGCCCCCAGCTCGTGGCCATCGTCCACCTCGACGAGCCGGACGTGGCGCTTGCCCCGCGCCCACTGCCGCGAAAACTCGATGTCGCAGATGTCGTCCTGGCGGCCGTGGATGAGCAGCGTGGGCACCCGCACATTGGGCCAACCGCCCGAGCGCGCTTCGATGGCCTCCAGGTCCGGCACGTAGCCGAAGTCGATGCGCGTCTGCCGCTTCTCGGCGTAGTCCCGGATCTCCAGCCAGCCGGACTGCTCCCACCGCTTCAGGCCCTCCTCGCCGACGCGGCGGCGCAGCTGCACCATGGCCTGGAGCGCCGGGGCCAGCAGCACCAGCGCGCACACCCGCGCGTCCTCCTCCGCCACCCGGCACGCCGTCAGCCCGCCCATGCTCGATCCGAAGAGGATGGAGCGATCCTGCTCGCCGCCCATGGCCTCGCGCACGGTGCGCATCATCGCGCGCAGGCGCAGGCGCTCCAGCGAGGGCTGGCGCAGGTTCAGCCGCTCCAGGTGAATGCCCTGCCGCGCGTAGTGGGCCGACAGCTTCACCCCCTTGGAGGACTCCGGCCCCGAGGCGAAGCCATGCAAGTACAACCACCGGGGCCCTGGGTCCGCGCCATGCTCGACATTCATGGGCGGGCAATGTACCTCGCCTGGCCATGCGCTTTGCCATCGTGGGCTCGGGAGCAGTCGGCGGCTACTTCGGTGCACGGCTCGTCCAAGCGGGACATGAGGTGACGTTCCTCGCCCGAGGCGCGCACCTGGAGGCCCTCCGCCAGAAGGGGCTGGAGCTCCGCGGCCCCGCCGGAGACATCACCGTCCGCGTCCGCGCCGAGTCCGAGGCCACGCGCGTGGGTCTCGTGGACGTGGTGATGCTGGCCGTGAAGACGTACGACAACGTCACCGCGCTGCCCATGGTGAAGACGCTGCTCTCCCAGGCTGCGTCCGCCCAATCCCCCGAGGGCCTGCCCGCCGTGCTCCCCCTGCAGAACGGCGTGGACAGCCCGGGCGAGCTTGCCGCCGTGGTGGGCGAGCGGGCGGTGCTGGGCGGCTCGGCCTACATCTCCACAGCGGTGACGGCTCCGGGCGTCATCACCCAGACGGGCACCCATCAGCGCATCACCTTGGGAGAGTTCTTCGGGGACACCTCCCGCCTCTCGCCGCGCGTCTCCGCCCTGAAGGAGGCGCTCGCGGGGGCTGGAATCCAGGTGGAGGCCGTGCCCGACGCGCGCGTCACGCTCTGGGACAAGCTCATCTTCCTGGCGCCGTTCGCGGGCATCACCGGCTGCTCCCGCCTGCCGCTCGGCCGGCTGTGGTCCGTGCCGGCCTCGCGGGAGATGTACCTGGCGGGCGCGGCCGAGGTGGCCCGTGTCGCCACCGCCGAGGGCGTGGCCATCACCACCCGCATGGACGCGCTGGAGCGGACCGTGGATGCGGTGAACCCCGAGGTGAAGTCCTCGCTGCTCGTGGATCTGGAGCAGGGCAAGCCCATCGAGGTGGAGGCGCTGATGGGCTCGGTGGTGCGCCGAGGCCGCGCGGCGGGCACTCCTACACCGGTCATGAGTACCTTCTACGGACTGCTCAAGCCCCACGAGCACGGCCGCCGCCAGCCCTGAGCCCTTGTTACTCCAATGAAATGTTCCCCTCCCACCGCTCTCCGCTCCAGCGCTGGGGGAGCAGGCGGCCCCCCAGAGGGTGTAAGGAATACCGGTTCGTGGCCTAGTTGACGCTGTTCACCGTGTTGCGGTGAGGGCTCGGCAGTGCGGCTCATGCCCCTTGGGGAGAATACGGCCGTGTCTCACGAACGCGCGCGCATCCTCAACGTGAACGACAACCCGGCGTCGCTCTATCTCACCACGCTCACGCTGCAGCGCGCGGGGTATGAGGTGCTCGAGGCGATGACGGGCGCGCAAGCGCTCGAGAAGGCCCGCCAGGCGCCGGACCTCATTCTGCTGGATGTGCGGCTGCCGGACCTGAGCGGCCACGCGGTGTGCGCGAGGCTCAAGGAGGATCCGCAGACGAGCTCCATCACCATCCTGCAGACCTCGGCCAATGACGTGGATGTGCTGGCGCGCACCACGGGGCTCGAGGCGGGGGCGGATGGGTACCTCGCTCAGCCCTATGAAGCGGAGGAGCTGCTGGCCTGGGTGAAGGCGCTGCTGCGCGCGCGCCAGACGCTGATGGCCAGCCATACCCGCCTGCTGCGGCTCCAGCAGGTCACCGCCGCGCTGTGTTACGCGGTGACGCCCGAGGAGGTGACGGCGGTCATCCTCCACCAGGGGCTGGACGCGCTGCAGGCCCAGGCGGGCGGTGTGGCGCTGCGGAGCGAGGATGGACAGACGGTGGAGATGGTGAATACCCGGGGCTACCCCGAGTTCTCCATCAAGAACTTCCGCCGGCAGCCGAGCTCCGCGCAGACGCCCATGTGCCTGTCGATTGTCCGCAACGAGCCGATCTACCTCGAGACGGCCGAGATGGAGGCCGCCTTCCCCATGGTGGCCAAAGTGAACACGGTGGGAGGCTCGCGCGTGGCGCTGCCGTTCTCCACGAGCACGGGGCTGCGGGGCTGTCTGGCGATCTCGTTCCGCCAGTTCCACGCGTTCGATGCGCACGACCGGGCCTTCATGATGGGGCTGGCGCACCAGTGTGGGCAGGCGCTGGACCGGGCGCGCCTGTACGCCGAGGCGAAGGCGCTGGCCCGCTCGCGAGAGGAGCTCTTGGCCATCGTGGCGCATGACTTACGCAACCCGCTCGCCGCGGTCACCACGTCCACCGAGATCATCCGCCGGACCCTGCCCATCGCGGTGCCTCCCCTGCTCGAGTCCCGGCTGAACTCCATCGATCGCTCGGCCGAGCGGATGAACCATCTCATCCAGGATCTGCTGGATCTGGCGCGGTTCCAGGCGGGCACGCTGGTGCTGCGGCAGGAACATCACGGGGCGAAGGAGCTGCTGCAGGAGGTGCTCGACAGCCACGCGGTGCTGGCCTCGGAGAAGGCGCTCCGGTTGCACCTGGAGCCCGCAGGCCAGGAAGCACGCGTGCGATGCGATCGCGAGCGCATGATGCAGGTCTTCTCGAACCTGGTGGGCAACGCCATCAAGTTCACCCCTGCGGGCGGGCAGATCATCCTCTCGGTGGACTCGCACCCGGCGGGCGTGGTGTTCAGCGTCCGGGACACCGGTCCGGGCATCTCCTCCGAGCACCTGCCCCGCCTCTTCCACCGCTTCTTTCAGGTGGAGCCCGCCCGCCGCAACGGCGTGGGACTGGGGCTCTCCATCGTCAAGGCCATCGTCGATGCCCACGGAGGCACGATCTCGGTGGAGAGCGCGCTGGGCCAGGGCACGATCTTCCGCTTCGCCCTGCCCCACCAGGGCTCACCCGCTCAGGCCTGAGCCGCCCTCCCCGCCGGGGCTCCGCAGCAGCGCCAGGGCGCGCTGGAAGTCCTCGGGCAGCGGCGCCTCCACACGGAGCAGGGCTCCCGTCGAGGGGTGCGGCAGGGAGAGCTGGAGCGCGTGCAGCGCCTGCCGTCCCAGCGCCTGGGCCGCCGGGTGCAAGCGGGCCTCCGCCGGGCCATAGATGGCGTCCCCGAGCACGGGGAGTCCCGCCTCGGAGAGCTGGACGCGGATCTGGTGCGTGCGGCCCGTCTCGAGCTTCACCTCGAGCAGCGTGGCGCCTCGGAGCCGCTCGCGCACCTCGAAGGACAGCGACGCGCGGCGGGCGGAGGAGACGCGGGTGGTGTACTTGCGCGGGTCCTTGGGATCGCGGCCGTAGGGGCCCTCCAACCGGCCCTGCTCGGGGGCCTCGCCGAGCACGAGCGTCCAGTAGCGCTTGTCCACGCGCTTCTCCTGGAAGGCGCGGTCGATCGCGGCCATGGCCTCGTCGGTGCGCGCGAGCGCAAGGCAGCCGCTCGTCTCCCGGTCCAGCCGGTGCACGACGCCGGGCCGCGCGAGGCCCTCCACGTCAAAGGGAGACAGCCGGGCCGCGAGCAGCTCCACCACCGAGGCCTCGGGGCCCCCTGGCTCCACCACCACGCCCGGGGGCTTGTTGATGATGACGAGGTCCGCATCGTCGTGGAGCACGGGCAGCTCGGGCCCCTCCACGGAGCGCCTCGCGTTCGGACGGCGGGGCGGGGGCCGCTCCAGCTCGATTTCCTCTCCGCCCCAGAGCTTGCGGGTGGGCTGGCACTTCTTGCCGCGGATGCGCACGTGGCCCTGGGCAATCAGCGTGCGGGCGCGCTCCAGCGAGAGGCCGGGCACATGCTTCGACAGGTGCTTGTCGAGCCGCTCTCCAGCGGCCTCTCGGGGGACGGTGATCTTCTGCGGCGCCATGGGGCCCTCGGGGCGTCCCAGTCCAGCCCGGGCTCGCCGGGGGGCACTCCACAGGCATGAGCGTGGAGATGCAAGCGGCCCTCGCGCCAACCCCGGTTAGAGTGCTGACTCGTGAGAAGACTCCTCCCCGGCCCGGCGGCGGTGCTGGCGTTCCTGGTGACGCTGCCCATCGCTCTGTCGCCCCTGAAGAACTATGACCTCTTCTTCCACCTCGCCGGGGGCCGGTGGCTGCTCGCGCATGGCTTCACCCGCCAGGATCCCTTCAGCGTCACCGGCACCGCGGGCTGGGTTCCCCATGAGTGGGGCTTCGGCATCCTCGCGGAGCTCTCCCTCCGTGTGTTCGGCGCGGCGGGCCCCGAGTTGCTCATCTCCACCCTCATCGCCACCTTCGTGCTGCTGGCCTGGCGCGCCATCCGCACGGCCTCACCCTCCCCCGGGCTCATCGAGCTGGCGGTGCTCTGCCTCACGCTCGTGTCGCAGGCCTTCACCTGGTACCAGGAGCGGCCCTACCACCTGGGCCATGTGCTCTTCGCCCTCGCAGTGCTGCTGACGCTGGCCTGGCGCCGGGGGAGCCAGCTCGCACCGTGGCTGCTCGTCCCGCTGTGCGCGCTGTGGGCCAACCTGCACGGCAGTTGGATCCTCGGCCCGGCCTTGCTGGGCTCTACCGCCGTGGGCGCCTGGCTCGATGGCGGAGACGCCGCGCACCGACGCCGCTGTGCCCAGGCCATGGGGGCTGCGGTGCTCGCCTACCTCGCCTCGGCGCTGTCTCCCAGCGGGCCCAGCATCTACCTCTATCCCATCCTGCACTCGCGCCTGGCCTCCACGCTGACACTGGAGGAGTGGCAGCCGCTGGACCTGACGCTGATCTTCGCGCGGTACTACCTGGCCCTCGCCTTCCTGGCCGTCTTCGTCTGTGGCGGCGCCCGGCCCCGCACGTGGGCCATCCTGCTGCCGACCCTGGGGCTCACGGTGGCCTCCCTGGGCGCACAGCGGCACGCGCCGTTTGCCGCCCTGCTCCTGGCTGTCTTCATCGCGGAGCACCACGCGCGCATGGCCCCCTCCGCGCTCCCCGAGGCCGTCCGCGGCGCCTGGAACCGGCTGAACGGCTGGGCCTCGGCATGGCTCCAGCGGGCGGACGGCGCCTTCTGGCCCTTCGTGGTGCTCGCGGCCTTCGCGGTCTCCGCCGCGCTGCACCCCGCCACCGTGCGCGAGCGCCTCTACCCCGGCCGCTTCCCGCTGGCCTGCTTCGACACGCTGAAGACGCTGCCCCCGGGCAAGGTGCTCAACCGCTTCATCATGGGCGGGGCGATCTCCTACTTCGCCGGCCCCGAGTACAAAGTCTTCATCGACAGCCGGAACGATCCCTTCCCCCAGGAGATCCACGACGACTACGACAAGTTCGTCTACGGGCTGCCCGGCTGGCGCGAGGCGCTGGCGCGGTACTCGCCGGACTACGTGCTGTGGAACCGGACGGGCCCGGGCAGCGTGCTGCCGGATGCGCTGCAGCGGGAGGGCGGCTGGGCGAAGGTGCTGGAGCCCGAGAACGAGGACTGCATCCTGCTGCGGCGGGAGCACCCATGAGCCGCCTGGGCTGGGCCACGTTCCCCGTGGGGGTGTTCCTGTTCACCCGCGCGGCGATCCTCGCCCTCACGAGCTGGTCGCTGCGCATGGACCCACGGCTGCACTTCGAGGGCCCGCCCCTGCTCGACGTGCCCTCGCTGGGAGGCCTCTGCCGCTGGGACTGCCTGTACTACACGCACATCGCGCTCGAGGGGTACCGGGAGCCCTTCTGGACCAACTTCTTCCCGCTCTTCCCGCTGCTGGGAAAGGGCCTGTCCCTGGTGACGGGGCTGTCGGTGCCGCACGCCCTGGTGGTGCTGGGGAACCTCGCGGGGCTGGGGGCGCTGCTCGCGGTGTACCGCGTCTTCCTAGAGACCGAGGGCGAGGAGGTGGCGCGCTCGGGGCTGATCCTCTTCGCCTCCTTCCCGTTCGCCTTCTTCCAGGCCGCGGGCTATCCCGAGTCCCTCATGGTGCTCACCAGCGCGGGGGCCATGCTCCTGGCCATGCGCGGGCGGCACGTGACAGCGGGCGGGGTGCTCGGGCTCGGGGTGCTGGCGAGACACCTGACGATCGTCGCGGGTCTGTCCCTGCTCGCCGCGCAGGTGAAGGAACGAGGCCTGCACCCGCGCCGCTTCCTGCTCCACCGGGCCTTCCTGGGGCTCGTGCTGCCATTCGCGCTGGCCTCGCTCTACATGCTCTACCTGTACGCCACGCGCGGCGAGCCGTTCGCCTGGTGGACGCACCGCAAGGAGGGCTGGGGGGACCTGGCCTGGTTCGGCCTGGCGGATCTGCTGCGCGGGCAGTCTCTGCCGCTGGAGGTGTACCTCTACGTGCTGCTCTCACTGGTGCCCGCTGCGGGCACGGTGATGCTGCTGCGCGAGCCCCGGTGGCGAGTGCTGGCGGCGTTCGCGGCCGGGCTGATGCTCACCCTGTGGACGGTGGGGCTGGCGGGGCTGGGCCGCTACAGCGCTTCCTGCTGGCCCGCGTTCCTCCCGCTCGGTGCGTGGCTGGCCCGGCGCCCCGCGCTGCTGATGCCCTCGGTGTGCGCGGGAGCGCTGCTACAGGGCATGTTCCTCTTCCTCTTCGCGCACTGGTACAACGTCAACTGAGCCCGCTCAGGGGATGGAGGCGCACAGGCGCTCCACGAACTTCCGGAGGCCCTCGCGCTCGAAGGGCTTGTGGAGCAGCTCGACGGCGCGGGACTCGATGAACTCGATGGCGTGGGGGCTGAACACGCCGCCGGACATGAGGCCGGTTCGCCGCGCCAGCTCTGGCGCGCTGCGCTCCAGCTCCATGAAGAACTGCACCCCGGTCATCTCCGGCATCATGACGTCACAGACGATGGCGTCGTACTTCGTGCCGTTGGCAATGCGCTTGAGCGCCTCGCGCGCGTCCTGGAGCGACTCCACCTCGTGGTAGTCGCGCAGCAGCCGGCGCACGGCGGTGCCCACGGCGGGCTCGTCATCGATGAGGAGCACCTTGCGGCGAAGCCCCTGTGCGCCCGTCTTCTCCCGCCCGGTGCTCGCGGTGGCGGCGGGGGCGTCGCTCTTCGGCGCGAAGGTCGGGAGCACCAGCCGGAAGGTGCTTCCCCAGCCCGGATTGCTCTGCACCTCGATCCAGCCGCCCATGATGCGGATGAGGTTGTTGCAGATGGAGAGCCCCAGGCCTGTGCCGATGCCCACCGGCTTGGTGGTGAAGAACGGCTCGAAAATCTGCCGCTGGACTTCGGGGCTCATGCCCTGGCCGTTGTCCTCCACCTCGATGAGGATCCACTCGCCCCGGCTGCGGGTGGCGATGTTGACGCTGTTCTGCTCGGCCAAGCGCTCCGGAGGGAACGCCTGCAAGGCATTCACCAGCAGGTTCACGAGCACCTGGCCCAGGCGCGCCTCGTTGCCCCGCACCGCGGGGACGGGCTCGAACGAGCGTGTGAGCCGGGCCCGGTGGTGGACCTCGTTGCGGACCAGGCGCAGCGCGCCCTCGATGACGCGGTGAACATCCACCGAGCCCTGGGACTCATCGTCCGCGCGCGCGAAGGACTTGAGATCCTGGACGATGACGCGCACCCGGCTGGCCCCCTCGAGCGACTCGAGGACGGCGTCGCGCAGCTCCGTGAGCTGAGTGGGCGTCAGCTCCTCGTGCGCGAGGTGCTCGGCGACATAGGTGAGGTTGGAGGAGATATAGGCCAGGGGGTTGTTGATCTCGTGAGCCACCCCTGCCGCCAGCATCCCCACCGAGGCCATCCGGTCCGTGAGCCGCAGTTGCATCTCCAACCTCCGCCATTCGGTGACATCGCGGATGATGCCGACGATGAAGGGTTCGCCCCCGCCCGCGGTGAAGGGGGCCTTCTTGGTGTTGAGGATCCGGGAGCTGCCGGAGCCGTCCGTCAGCGTCTCTTCGTTCTCCCGGGGCTGCCCGGCGGCGAAGACTTCCTCATCCTTCTTCCAGAAGAGGTCCGCCTCTTGCGCGGGCACCAAGTCGTAGTCGGACATGCCGAGCAGCTCCTGTTCGGTGCGCTCGAAGACGCGGCAGAACGCGCTGTTCAGGATGACGAACCGGTGGGCGCGATCCTTGACGAAGACGGGATCCGGGAGCGCGTTGAGGGTGTTGCGCAGGAAGTCCCGGGTGCGCTCCAGCTCGGCCTGGACGCGCAGGCGCGCCAGCTCGGCGCCGGCACGGGCCGCCAGTGCGCCCAGGAGGGCGTAGTCGATGAGGCCGGCGTCCAGGGGCTCGGTGTGCGCGACGGCGAGGATGCCGAGGGGCTTCTGCTGAGCGTCCTTCAGCGTCACGCCGAGGAAGCCCTCAGCCTTGAGCTGCTGGAGCACGGGGTCCTCCGGGAAGTGGGACCGGACACCCTCGGGGAGGTGGCGGCTGCCGTGCGTCACCACCTGCTCCAGGATGGTGCCACGCAGCGGCCACGACACGCTCCGGCGGAAGCCGCCGTCCACGCAGAGCGCCAGGGTGTTGAGGCTGTCTCTACCGGGGCTCAGCTCGCCGACGAGGGCACTGGAGACCCGGAGCGCGGAGGCCAACTGGGACACGAGGGGCTGGAAGAAGTCATGGCCGATCTCCGCCGAGGTGCTGGAGAGCAGCACATAGAGCGCCTCCAAGGAGCTGAGCCGGGGCCGCTCCAGGCGGGCGAGATCCGGGACGTGAGGATCCTCCGGGTGCAGGCGCCGGTGGAGGGCGGTGAGCCGCACGCCCCAGCTCTCTCCAGGAGGGGCCAGGCACTCATCCGCGCCCGCGCGAGCCAGCAACGAGAGGTCTGCGGAGGGCCGCTGGGTCAGGAGCGTGAGGTGCGACTGAGTGAGGGGGCGGCGGGCACGGAGCTGGCGGCAGAGCTGGGTGAGCTCATCGAGGGGCCCTCCCGGGTCGGCCAGCACGACCAGGGAGGGAGCGAGGGACTCGGAGAGCTCCTCCAGCCGCTCCGCGCGGTGCAGTTGGAGAGCAAGAGCCGTTCCCCCGTCGAGCTGGAAGCGCTGCTCCAGCTCTTGCTCCAGCGGCCGTGGCACCTTCAAGAGTAAGACGTGCACGAATCCCTCTGTTTACAACTCCCCCAGGATCACGCGAGCTCGGCCATCCATGGGGAGCACGTGTTCCTGCACCCGGGGAAAGCCTCGCTCTCGAGCCAGCTCCGCGAGGTGACGCATCCAGGGATTGTACGGCATGCTGTTATCAGAACAGCAGGGAACCACCGCGAAAGGCAGCCGGTGGAGAGCGGCGTATTCGATGATGATTCGGGTGGCACCATCCGGGTGCATGCCCACGAGCAGGTCCGCCTCACACGGCTCTTCCAGGGTGAACGCACGCTGAGCGAAACGCACAGGTAGGTGTTTGTGGCGCAGGTCGAAGGTGGTGACAGTGCGCCCGAGCTTTGACAGGGCTTCATTGAGCCGGCCCTGGCCACCCGCGATGTCGAAGATACGGGGGGCGGGGAAGCGCTCGGTGATGAACTGGGCAAAGAGATCAAAGCGGCGCTTATCAGCCATGTTCCGTGTCTACACCAGCCCGCGTGTGACTTAGGAGAGGGAAAGGGACTCCCCGGCGGGAGAGGGCTTCCTCGGCCGGTTGAATGGCCTTCCCTACCCTTCAGGTAGGGGATACGGTGAGTGGCCTGACAGGGGGGCTGCTCATGCCACGCCGCTTCAACACCGCTGGGCCCTGCCGCCCGGACTGGCACTACATGGTTCCCGCGGAGCGCAGACTCCCCGAAGCGGCGGGGCTGATTGAGCAATCGGGTTACTTTGTTGTCCACGCCCCCCGGCAGACAGGGAAGACCACCGTCCTGCGTGCCATGGCGGCACACCTCACAGGCTCGGGCCGCTACGCCGCGCTCCATTTCTCCTGTGAGACGGGCGAGGCCGCGGGCGATGACTTCGCCGAAGCGCAACGGGCGATCCTCGCGGGCCTCCGCCGCGCCGCGGAGATCCACCTGCCCTCGGAGCTGCACCCGCCTCCCTTCCCGGCGGCTCCCAACAGCTCGCTGCTGAGTGCAGCGCTCACCGCCTGGGCCCGCGCCTGCCCACGCCCCCTGGTGCTCTTCTTCGATGAGATCGATGCCTTGCGTGGCCAGAGCCTCCTTAGCGTGCTGCGCCAGCTCCGTGAGGGCTTTCCCGATCGGCCTGCCTTCTTTCCGGCCTCGGTCGTTCTGTGCGGCCTGAGGGATGTGCGCGACTACAAGGCGGCCAGCGGCGGCAATCCCGAGCGTCTGGGCACCTCCAGCCCCTTCAACATCAAGGTCGAGTCTTTCCGGCTCGGAGACTTCACCGCACAGGAGGTCCGGGAGCTCTGTGCCCAGTACACCGCCGACACGGGACAGGCCTTCTCTGCCCCAGCCCTCTCCCGGCTCTTCGAGCTGACACGTGGGCAACCCTGGCTCGTCAACGCGCTGGCCCGGGAACTCACCGAGAAGCTCGCCGTCCCGCAGAGCGAGCCCATCTCCGTGGACCACGTGGAGACGGCCAAGGAGCGCCTCATCCTCGCGCGAGCCACCCACCTGGACTCGTTGATGGCCAAGCTCCATGACCCGCGTGTCCGCCGCGTCATCGAACCGCTGCTCGCGGGTGACGTCACGACCAGTGACACCTATTCGGAGGACGTCCAGTACCTGCGGGACCTGGGCCTGTGCGCGGTTAACAACCCACTGCGCGTAGCCAACCCCATCTACCGCGAGGTGATTGCTCGCGTGCTGGCAGGCTCGGTGGAGATCCAGGTCGAGGCAGAGCCCAAGAGCTTCGTGCTTCCCGATGGACGGCTCGACTTCGACCGGCTGCTGCGCGAATTCACTGTCTTCTGGCGGCAGCACGGCGAGGTGCTCACCGCGGGAGTGCCCTACCATGAAGCGGCACCCCAGCTCGTCTTCATGGCCTTCCTCCAGTGCGTCGTGAACGGCGGAGGCTTCGTGGACCGTGAATACGGCGTGGGCCGGGGGCGCATCGACCTGCTGGTGCGCTGGCCGTACCAGGATCAGGAGCAGCGCCGATGGCAGCTCCACGCCGTGGAACTCAAGCTCTGGCGCGAGAACCAGGCAGACCCACTCTCCGATGGCCTGGTTCAGCTCGATGGCTACTTGGAGCGCCTGGGCCTGCCCGAGGGAGTGCTCGTCCTCTTTGACCGCAGAGCGCAGTCCCGAGCCACACCGCCCGGCCGCTTCGAGCAGGCCCTCACTGCCTCCGGGCGAAGCGTCACGGTCTTGCGCGTGTAACGCGAAGGGGCCGTCCAGGCGTCAGGTCCTTCTAGACGCTGGGCGGCCCCCTTGGCCCCTGGCTCCGGTGAGGCGGCTTACTGCCGACGCTTCCGGAGTAGCACCACCGACAGCACCCCCAGAGCCATCATCGCCAGCGACGAGGGGTTGCTGCCCGTGGAGGCGCAGCCCACGCCGTTGCCCAGCAGCGCCCAGTCGGACGGCGGCGGGGTGTACGTCCAGCTGGCCGTGGCCGGAGTCGGATCCACGTTGCCCACCGAGTCCTTCGCGCGCACCTCGAGGGTGTGCGGACCCTCGGCCACGTCCTCGAAGGTGACCGGGTCCGAGCACGCCGTGAAGGCAGCCCCATCGATGCTGCACTCGTACGTCACGCCCGACTCGTTGGAGCTGAAGTCGAACGTGGCGTCCCGGTTCTGGGTCTCGCTCTCGGGGCCGGAGACGATGGTGGTATCCGGCGGCGTCGTGTCGATGGTGAAGCTCACCGCGTTGGACGGGCTGCTGGTGTTGCCCGCGACGTCCGTGGCGGTGGCCACCGCCGTGTGCTGGCCCTCGGCCAGATCCGCTGCGGGCGTGAGGCTCCAGCTCCCCGTGGCGCTCGTGGTGGCAGTGCCCAGCACCGTGCCATCGAGCGTCACCGTCACCGTGCTGTTGGCCTCGGCGGTGCCGGAGATGACCGGCCGCTTGTTGCCCAGCACCGCGTTATTCACCGGGGTGGTGATCACCGGCGCCTCGGGCGGCGTGGTGTCGATGGTGAAGCGGTTCGTGTTGGAGCGCTCGCTGGTGTTGCCCAGGACGTTGGTGGCCGTGGCGCTGACGTCGTACGGACCCTCGGCCAGCGGCGTGGGAACCGTGAGGGTCCAGTTGCCCGAGGCATCCGCCGTCGTGGTGCCCAGCTGCTGCGCGCCCAGGTAGATCGTCACCGTGGCGTTGGCCTCGGAGGTGCCGGAGATGACCGGCGTGGTGTTGTTCGTCACCGAGCCGTTCGCCGGGGTGAGGACCACGGGCGCGGGGGGAATCGTGGCGTCCACCGTGAAGGAGTGGGTGGCGGATTCGGCGCTGACGTTGCCCACCGCGTCCGTCGCCGTGGCCTTCACCGTATGGAGTCCGTTCGGCAGGCCCACCGTCGGAGTGAAGCTCCAGGCGCCCGAGCCATCGGCCGGGATGGTCCCCACCGGCGTGCCATCCACGATGACCGTGACGGTGCTGTTGGGCTCCGCCGTGCCCGTATAGGCCGGCGTGTTATCGGCGATCGTCGAGCCATCCACCGGAGCCGTGACGACCGGAGCCGCCGGAGCCGTGGTGTCCACTGTGAAGGTGTTCGTGGCGGACTCCGGGCCCGTATTGCCCGCCGCATCGGTGGCTGTGGCCTTCACCGTGTGCGGGCCATCCGCCAGCGCCGTGGCCTGCGTGAGGCTCCAGGCGCCAGTGGCGCTGGCGATGGTGGTGCCCACCGCCGTGCCGTCCACGATCACCGTGACAGTGCTGCCTGCCTCGGCCGTGCCCGTATAGGCCGGTGTGTTGTCGGCGATCGTCGAGCCGCCCGCCGGAGCCGTGACGACCGGGGCGGCCGGAGCCGTGGTGTCCACCGTGAACGTGTTCGTGGCGGAGTCCGGGCTGGTGTTGCCCACCGGATCCATGGCCGTGGCCTTCACCGCGTGCGGGCCATCCGCCAGCGCCGTGGCCTGCGCGAGGCTCCAGTTCCCCGACGCATTCGCCGTCGTGGTACCCACCGACGTGCCGTCCACGTAGACGGTGACGGTGCTGTTGGCTTCGGCCGTACCGCTGTAGGTCGGCCTGTTGTTGGTGGTGATCGAGCCGTTGGCCGGCGTGAGCACCACCGGCGCATCGGGCACGTCCGTGTCCACCGTGAAGGTATTGGCGTTGGACTCGGGGCTGACGTTGCCCACCGCGTCGGTCGCCCTGGCCTTCACCGTGTGCGGGCCATTCGTCAGGCCCGCCGTCGGCGTGAAGCTCCAGGCGCCCGAGCCATCGGCCGGGATGGTCCCCACCGGCGTGCCATCCACGATGACCGTGACGGTGCTGTTGGGCTCCGCCGTGCCCGTATAGGTCGGCGTATTGTCGCTGAGGGTCGAGCCGTTGGCCGGGGTGCTCACCACCGGCACGGCCGGAGCCGTGGTGTCCACCGTGAAGGTGTTGGCGGCGGACTCCGCGCTGGTGTTACCCGCAGCATCCCGCGCCGTGGCCTTCACCGTGTGCGAGGCATCCGTCAGCGGCGTCGGCTGCGTGAAGCTCCAGGCCCCCGCGCCGTCCGCCACCACCGTGCCCACCGAGGTGCCGTCCACGATCACCGTCACCGTGCTGTTGGGCTCGGCCGTGCCCGCGTACGTCGGCGTGTTGTCGCTGGTGGTCGAGCCGTTGGCCGGAGCCGTCACCATCGGCGCGGCCGGGGCCGCCGTGTCCACCGTGAAGGTGTTGGCGGTGGACTCGGGCCCGGTGTTCCCCACGGCATCGGTCGCCCTGGCCTTCACCGTGTGCGAGGCATCCGCCAGCGGCGTCGGCTGCGTGAAGCTCCAGTTCCCCGAGCCATCCGCCACCGCCGTGCCCACCGAGGTGCCATCCACGATCACCGTGACCGTACTGTTGGCCTCGGCCGTGCCCGTGTACGTCGGCGTGTTGTCATTGGTGATCGAACCGTTGGCCGGGGCGGTGATAATCGGAGCCGCAGGGCCTCCCGTATCGACCATGAACGTGTTGGTGGCGGAGTCGAGGCTGATATTGCCCACCGCATCGGTCGCCGTGGCCTTCACCGCGTGAGGGCCATCCGCCAGCGGAACCACGGGCGTAAAGCTCCAGTTGCCCGAGCCATCCGCCACCACCGTGTCCACCGGGGTGCCGTCCACAATCACCGTCACCGTGCTGTTGGGCTCCGCCGTGCCCGTGTACGTCGGCGTGCTGTCGCTGAGGGTCGTCCCGTTGGCCGGAGCCGTCACCACCGGCGCGGCCGGAGCCGTCGTGTCCACGATGAACGTGTGGGTCGCCGACGACACGCTGGTGTTACCCGCCGCATCCGTCGCCGTGGCCCTCACCGTGTGTGAGGCATCCGTCAGCGCCGTCGGCTGAGGGAAGCTCCAGTTCCCCGAGCCGTCCGCCACCGCCGTGCCCACCGAGGTGCCGTCCACAATCACCGTCACCGTGCTGTTGGGCTCCGCCGTGCCCGTGTACGTCGGCCTGTTGTTGTTGGTCCTCGACCCGTTGGCCGGAGCCGTCACCACCGGCGCAGCCGGAGCTGTCGTATCCACGATGAACGTGTGGGTCGCCGACGACGGGCCGGTGTTACCGGTTGCGTCCGTCGCCGTGGCGCTCACCGTGTGCGAGGCATCCGTCAGTGCCGTCGGCTGCGGCAAGCTCCAGTTCCCTGAGCCGTCCGCCACCACCGTGCCCACCGAGGTGCCGTCCACGATCACCGTCACCGTGCTGTTGGGCTCCGCCGTGCCCGTGTACGTCGGCCTGTTGTTGTTGGTCCTCGACCCGTTGGCCGGGGCCGTCACCACCGGCGCAGTGGGAGCCGTGGTGTCCACGATGAACGTGTGGGTCGCCGACGACACGCTGGTGTTCCCCGCCGCGTCCGTCGCGGTGGCCCTCACCGTGTGCGAGGCATCCGTCAGCGCCGTCGGCTGCGGCAAGCTCCAGTTCCCCGAGCCGTCCGCCACCACCGTGCCCACCGAGGTGCCGTCCACAATCACCGTCACCGTGCTGTTGGGCTCCGCCGTGCCCGTGTACGTCGGCCTGTTGTTGTTGGTCCTCGACCCGTTGGCCGG